>JAESUF010000134.1 GCA_016763215.1 Flavobacteriaceae bacterium | reverse complement strand
TTTTCTTTTTAAGCAATCCAAGATTAAAGCTAATTGAATCGGTAATAAAATGATCAATTTCAACGCCTGTCTTCATCTGTCATTGTATTGCTAGCCTTTGTTGCGATAACAATACAAAGTAATTTGTCCCTGTTTTCACATTCAAATTCGAAGCATCAACATTTATTATAGGCGGAAACAGTCCGGCTGAAATCAACTTAAATCCAGTTGCTTTAATATGAATGTCTATTCTCTTTGCTGGTTCTTCTTGAAGTAACTTGTCGGTAGGTAAGTATTTATATTCAACCTTAAAGCTTACGGTGTCGTCATATTCTTTAGATAACTTGGTTAAAAACCAAAAGACAACAGAAACAAGTATAAAAAGGGTAAACTTTTTAGAAGCTACACTATTTCTAGATTTGAACTGATTCATATATACTAATTATTGTACGCAATCTAACCAATCCCTTATAGCCGTCAAAATTAACTGCATAAAAAAAGTGAGCTTGAAGCTCACTTTTTTTAATCTTACTAATTATTTCTTTTGAGGTAATTGTAATTTTTTACTCAGCTCCATAGAAATAGCCGAACGTTCAAATTTTATCTTTCCTGCACCAGTCTCAATAGTTATGGTTCCATCTGTCTCATTCACTTCAACAATTTTTCCGTGAATCCCACTAGATGTAATAACCTTTGATCCTTTTTTAATTTCAGTTTGAAATTGTTTCTCTTTTTTTTGTTTTCTTACTTGTGGGCGTATCATAAAAAAGTACAATACGATAATCATTGCTAAAAAAGGAAGCATAGACATTAAGCTTGATCCTCCTTCTGTTTGTAAAAATATAGTTTCAAATATCATTATTTTTTTGCTTTTGGAGTCACTGACCCTTTTAATGTTAGTACTTCTCTACCTGTGGCAGTATTTGTAGTTAATGTAATCGTTTTGGATTGTCTATTCGGTTTACCTTAGGTATTAAATTTCACCAATATTTCTGACGACTCACCTGGTTTAATTGCTCCTTTAGGCCATACAGGCACCGTACATCCGCAAGAAGGCTGTGCATTAGAAATTACTAAATCCGTTTTCCCTGTATTGGTTAGAATGAATTTTGTTTCTACAATATCACCCTCATTTACGGTTCCAAAATTATGCACTGTTTTGTCAAACTTGATTACTGCTGCACCTTTACTAATCTCTACATCTCTTTTTTTAGCAGAATCTAAATTCTCTTTCTTTATCTTAGAAGAGGCACTGCTTTGATTACATGAGATGAAAAGTACTGTAGAAAATGCGAGTACTGAAGCTATCAATATTTTTTTCATGATTATAAACTTTTTGTAAAAATAATAAATTATAACAATCCTCTCCCTACTTTAACTAATCTTTTATCTAGAAGGTATTCTTTTGATAATTTATCTAAAACTCCATTTACGAAATAACCACTTTTCTGAGTTGAATAATCTTTCGCTATTTCTATGTATTCATTAATAGTTACTCTAGTGGGTATCGACGGAAAATGAAGGAATTCGCATGCCCCCATCTTAATTAAGATCATATCCATATCAGCAATTCTATCTGTCTCCCAATTTGGTGTATGTATTCTTATATCTTCTTCAAATATATGATGTTGTAACATCACTTTTCTAAAAAGAGCTGTCACAAAATCCTGATCATCTTGATTTTTATACAAGCTTCCTAACAAAAATGGACTGTTTGCATTTTGCTTATTTAAAGTTCTTACAACCCATGTATTAACAAATGGAATATCATCTACCCATGTGATATTAACATCTTCGAAGTATTCTGAAAGTTTTTCATTTGGAGCGATTATCTCTTTAAAAAAATCAATAACAAAACTTTTATCAACCTTATAAGAATCTTCAACAGTATCTAGATACTTACTGTACAAATCACTTTTCTGTAATTTATCCCAGATAATTTTCACATATTCGTCATCTAACGACCAATTGTTTAATTTCTGAGCTTCTAAATGCAGCAGTAAGGCATTGCTATTAGCAATTTTATTTATCAGTTTATTATTAATAAACTTGGTGTTGGGAGATAAATCTTCTTTGGTTGCAAGATATTTCTTCTTAGATATTTCAAGCTTTTCTTCTGCTAGCTTTTGAACCTCTACCAATAAGTGAAGTAATAAAGCATATAAATCAAACATTTTTTTGATACTATGCTTTACAAATTTCTCTTCTTTTACGACATCATCATTATGAGATTTAATCATCGCATAAACAGATTGCATTACTTTAACTCGTATATGTCTTCTATTATCATTTAAAGAACTTGTTTTTTCATAAAAAAGAGCGCTTGATACATCAAACGCTCTGCAAAAATATGATTATTTATTTTACCTCTTCTAAGAGTTTAATTCTTTTTTACGCATATCTATTCTATTTTGCGCAATATTAAATGCTGCTCTATGTGTTGTGATGTTTTCTTTTTCTGAAAGTTTGAAAATTTCTAACGTTGTATTGTAAATATTTTCAGTTTTTCTAAGACTTTCTTCTTTTCCGTATCCTTCAATTTCTGCATACACATTAATAATCCCACCAGCATTAATCAAGAAATCGGGAGCATAAGAAATTCCTCTTTCTTTTAATAGTTTCCCATGCTTTACCTCGTCAGCTAATTGATTGTTTGCTGCACCTGCGATAACTTTAGCTTGTAATTGATTAATTGTTGCATCGTTAATTGTTGCACCTAAAGCACATGGAGCATAAATATCAATATCCAACCCGTAAATATCATTTCCTAAAACAACATTTGCATTGTACTTTTTAGACAATTCTTCTAAACGTGCTTCATTAATATCATTAATAATAACTTCGGCTCCTTCTTCTGTAATGTGTTTTACCAACGTTTCTCCTACATGACCAACTCCTTGCACTAATATTTTTTTACCTTTTAAATTATCAGTACCAAATCTATATTTTGAGGCAGCTTTCATCCCCATATAAACACCATAAGCTGTTACCGGAGATGGATTCCCTGATCCTCCTTTAGATTCAGAAATTCCAGATACGTGTGGTGTTACTTCTCTAATAACATCCATATCTCTGGTTTCCATCCCAACATCTTCAGCT
>JAESUF010000133.1 GCA_016763215.1 Flavobacteriaceae bacterium | reverse complement strand
CTTTCTTCAGGCGGAGCACTTCTTTCTGAATTCCCTCCTGAGTTTCGTGCGCAAGCCTGGTCTTTTCCAAAACGAAATAGAATTATGGCAGGAATGAGCAATGCCGTTTTTATGCTTGAGGCTGCAGAAAAGAGTGGCACACTTATCACGGCTCGAATGGCAGCAGAATACAATACTGAACTTCTCACCATTCCTCACCCGCTCTTTAGCGAGCACAGAAAAGGTCCCCATCAATTTCTTCGCCTTGGAGCCACTATTGTTACTGAACCTGAACACATTCTTGAAGCGCTTAATATAAATATTGAAAAATCAGACATATCTACCGTATTGCAGCCTATTGAGAAAAAACTTTATAATTTACTTGAAACCCCACAAAGCATTGAGCAAATTATACTCCTTACAAACCTTTCACGAGAAGATGCCTTAAGCACTCTTTCTAGGCTAGAGTTAAAAGGAATTATTAGTATTCATGAAGGAATATATGTACAAATACTCACAGAAAAAACTCGACCATACATATATAAGTGCGGTATGCAGTGAATATGAGTAAATTGGTAATCGTTGAGTCCCCAGCAAAAGCAAAGACTATCCAAAAATATTTAGGAGATGATTTTGTAGTACTTGCATCTGTTGGACATGTTCGTGATTTACCAAAGAGTAATAAAGACGCTGTGGATATTGAAGGCGGATTTATTCCTCGATATGTAAACTCTCCTAAAAAAGAAGATGTTATTGCAGACATTAAGAAAGCCGCAAAGAAAGCGACCGAAGTCTTTCTTGCACCTGACCCCGACAGAGAAGGAGAAGCAATTGCATGGCATTTAGTCGAGCAATTGAAATTAAAAAAAGAAAACACAAAACGAATTGTATTTCATGAGATTACTAAGAATGCAATTTTAAAGGCTGTAGAAAACCCTAGAGACATTAACTATAACTTAGTGAATGCTCAGCAAGCTCGTAGAGTACTGGATAGATTAGTGGGGTATGAGCTGTCACCTGTGCTTTGGAGAAAAGTAAAAGGAGGTTTATCTGCTGGTAGAGTGCAGTCGGTCGCTGTTCGGCTAATTGTAGAAAGAGAACGAGAAATTGAAGGTTTCACGCCTGAAGCTTCCTATAGAGTTGATGCTGAGTTTGTGAATTCAAATGGAAAAAAATTCAAAGCGAAGTTGGCTAAAAACTTTACATCCGAGTCTGATGCAAATGCATTTTTAAATTCTTGTGTGGGTGCCATTCATAGCGTTTCAGATTTACAAAAGAAACCAGCCAAGAAATCACCAGCTCCACCATTTACAACCTCTACATTGCAACAAGAAGCTTCAAGGAAATTAGGTTTTCCAGTAGCAAAAACAATGATGATAGCACAGCGTTTATATGAAGCGGGATTAATTACTTATATGAGAACTGACAGTGTTAATCTGTCTGAAGATGCAAAAAACGCAGCCCAAGAAGAAATTACTGTTTCTTACGGGGAATCATATAGCAAGCCAAGAAGTTTTTCTACAAAAGCAAAAGGAGCACAAGAGGCTCACGAAGCGATTCGTCCAACCAATATGAATATGCATACGGTCTCTGTTGACTATGATCAAGACCGATTGTATTCCTTAATATGGAAAAGAACAATTGCTTCTCAAATGAGTGAAGCTCAGTTAGAAAGAACAGTTGTTAAAATAGAGAATGACAAGAATGCGAAGCCGTTTGTGGCTAATGGAGAAGTGATTACGTTTGAAGGATTTTTGAAAGTCTACTTAGAAGGAACAGATCATGATGAAGAAGAACAGGCAGGAATGTTGCCTAAGCTTAACGTTGGAGAGGAACTAGAAAACAATTTAATTACAGCAACAGAGCGATATACAAAAGCGCCTTATAGATTTACGGAAGCTTCTTTGGTTAAAAGGTTGGAAGAGTTAGGAATTGGAAGACCTTCTACTTATGCTCCAACAATTTCTACGATTCAACGAAGAGAATATGTTGAAAAAGGAAGCGTAGAAGGAAAAGAGAGAACGTATCTGCAAATGTCATTATTGAATGGGCAGGTTACTTCTAAAAGTCTTACTGAGAAAGTAGGTTCTGATAAAGGAAAGCTAGTGCCAACGGATATTGGGAATATTGTAAGTGACTTTTTGGTAACGATTTTTTCAAGCATACTGGATTTTGGATTTACTGCGAAAGTAGAAAGTGACTTTGATGAGATTGCTGAAGGAAAAGAAGATTGGACTTCGATGATTAAAGAGTTTTATCAAGAGTTTCACCCCATAGTAGAAGATGTAGCAGCAAATGCTGAAAGAGCTAAGGGAGAAAGATTGTTAGGGATTGACCCAGATTCTGGAAAGAATGTTTATGTCCGGTTGGGAAGATATGGCGCAATGGTGCAGATTGGAGAAGCTACTGATGAAGAAAAGCCAAAGTTTGCTAGTTTGCAAGGAGAACAAACAATGAATAGTATTACCTATGAAGAGGCGATGGATTTGTTTCAATTGCCAAAAACATTGGGAGAATATGAGGGAATTGAATTAATTGTAGCCAGTGGAAGGTTTGGTCCTTACATTCGTTTTGATAAGATGTTTGTTTCTTTAGATAAAGGAGAAAATCCAATGTCTATAGATATGGATAGAGCTATTGAATTGGTAGAGAAGAAGAGAGAAGCTGATGCGCCAATTGGAAACTATCAAAGTTTACCAATTCAAAAAGGTGTGGGTAGATTTGGTCCATTTATTAAATGGAATTCGATGTTTATTAATGTCAACAAAAAGTATGATTTCGATAACTTGTCGCAATCTGATTTGGAAGAATTGATTGAAGATAAATTAAGAAAAGAGCGAGAGAAATTAATTCATAATTGGGAAGATGTTGGAATTAGGGTTGAAAAAGCTCGTTGGGGTAGGTTCAATGTTTTAAAAGGAAAAATAAAAATAGAACTTCCTAAGACTACTGATATCGAAAAAATGACCAAGGAAGAGGCGGTAAAAATGATTGAGGCAAAAACGCCTAAAAAGAAAGCTGCAAAAAAGAAAACAACAAAAAAGAAAACAGTAAAAAAGAAATAAGAAATTAGTATCTTGCACGAGGTATTTTTAAAAAAGAAATGAACTCTGACTTTTTATCCCCTATAAAAGACTCTGTAGTTGCACACTCTGTATTGTTGCCTGAGAATTCTCTAGGCACAAGTTTGCTAGTACATACTCAAACAAATGGATTCCCAGATTTAGAGGGGGTTCATCTTGCTATTATTGGTGTACAAGAGGATCGGAATACAGAAGACAATTTTGGAAGTGGTAAAGATTTACATCATATAAGAAGACATTTGTACCAATTGTTTCCTGGAAACTGGACGACTAAAATTGCAGACTTAGGAAATATTAAAAAAGGAAATGCGATAACAGATACACACTATGCCGTTACTGAAGTGGTTACAAGTCTGTTGAAAAAAAACATTATACCCATCATCATTGGCGGAGGTCAAGATGTTACATACTCCAATTATACAGCCTACAATAATTTAGAACAAACGGTGAACTTAGTTGCTGTGGATAGTATGTTTGATTTAGGGACTTTAGAAGATGAATTATCTTCTAAATCTTATTTGAGCAAGATTATCATGCAAGAGCCTAGTAATTTGTTTAATTATAGTAATATCGGGTATCAAACTTATTTTAATTCTCAAGAAGAAATCAATTTGATTCATAGCTTGAATTTTGATGCATTTCGATTAGGTGAAGCTAAGAATTTAGAAATTGTAGAGCCCGTTTTTAGAGATGCAGATATTGTAAGTATCGATATAGGGGCTGTTCGACAAAGTGATGCTCCAGCAAACAATAATGTTTCTCCGAATGGTTTTTATGGAGAGGAAATTTGCGCAATTGCAAGATATGCTGGAATTAGTGATAAAGTTTCTTCTTTTGGTATTTATGAATACAATGCCAAATATGACTCTAATTATCAAACAGCTCATTTGATTGCTCAAATGATTTGGTATTTTATTGAAGGAGTTAATTTTAGAGCAAAAGATTACCCATTTAGCACAAAAGAAAGTTATCAAAAATTTACTGTTTTATTGGAGGATGATGATCCTATCAATTTTTACAAGAGTGATAAGACTGGAAGGTGGTGGATGGAGATTAATTTAATAAAAGATAATAAATATAAAAGACACGCGTTAATACCATGTACCTATCAAGATTATATAGAAACAACCGAACAAACTATTCCTGATAGGTGGTTTAAAGCGCAAAGAAAAATGGTTTAAATAATGACTTTTAAAAGTTTACGTTAAAAAGCAATGAATCCATTGTATTTTCACGAAAAAAAGTCTAGGTTTACGAACTTTTTTAGGATAGATTATAAAATATGAAGAAAGCAGCATTATATGCATTTGTAATAGCCATCATGTATGGATGCGGATCGAATGATAGAGGAGAACTTGTAGGGGTAAGGTCTAATAGTAAGTGGTTTGCAGAGAAACCATTTGGAATGGTTCCTATTCCAGGAGGATCATTTACCATGGGTAAGCAAGACGAAGATATCGTTGGAACGATGAGTGCTCCAGCTAGGACAGTTACAGTTCGACCATTTTACATGGATGAAACAGAAATAACAAACTCTGAATACAAGCAATTTGTGCACTGGGTTCGTGATTCTATTGTGAGAACAAAATTAGGATATATGGCTGACTTTGCCTCTGGAGGTAGTTTGCTTGATTCTACAGGTACAGCTTCAACAGGAGGAATTTATGATTTTGCATTTAAAGTAATTGATACAGCCAATGCAACTGCCTATGACAAGTACATGTTTGAGAACTATTATGACATAGGAGCTGGTTTGGATTCATTGAAGCCTCTAAGTTGGGCAAATGATCTTATTTGGGATACAAGTGAATACCCAGATGAATACTATACGGAAGTAATGGACACTCTTTACATTAAAAGAGACGAAGCTACTAATGGAGTTAGAACATTTAACCCTGAGTTTTTAAACTATACATATTCTTGGTTTGATGGAAGTGCTTCTTCGAGGAGTGTTGGAAACAGAAAAGATTTTCTAAGAAATGAAACAGTGAATGTTTATCCTGACACTACAGTTTGGGTAAAAGATTTTAACTATTCATACAATGATCCAATGCATCAGGATTATTTTTACCATCCAGCATACGAAGATTATCCAGTTGTTGGAGTTGATTGGTATCAAGCATCTGCTTTTTGTAATTGGAGAACAAAACATAAGAATGACAAAATAAGAGGAAATAAAAATTCGATCTCTGTGCCTAGTTTTAGACTGCCAACAGAAGCAGAATGGGAATATGCAGCAAGAGGAGGTTTAGAATTTTCAAAATACCCATGGGGAGGCCCAGCAACAACAAGTGATAGAGGGTGCTTTTTAGCAAACTTTAAGCCTGTAAGAGGAAATTATGCAGTTGACGGAGCGTTGTATACTGTTGAAGCCAATGCATTCAATGCAAACGATTATGGTTTGTACAATATGGCTGGAAATGTTGCAGAATGGACGAATACATCATACAATTTAGCATCTTACTACATGGGGTCTACAATGAACCCGAATGTTGAGGATAGAAGCAACAAACGAAAGATTACTAGAGGAGGTTCTTGGAAGGACGTAGCATATTTCTTAGAAGTAAGTACAAGAGATTATGAATATGGAGATACAGCAAGAAGCTATATTGGTTTTAGAACTGTACAAAATTCTCTAGGTAAATTAAGATCACAAGCAAACAAATAATTAATAATTAACACAAATCCCCAAAAACATTTTTTATTATGGCACAGTCAATCAGAAAAAAGAAACTAATGAATATGGTCTACGGACTAGGAGCAGCAATTGTAATTATTGGTGCATTATTCAAGATTCAACATATATCAATAGGACCTTTAACAGGAGGTTTAATGTTAACAATAGGACTTTTAGTTGAAGCAGGAGTATTTGCTTTCTCTGCTTTTGAAGGAGTAGAAGCCGATTTAGATTGGGCAAGAGTATACCCAGATCTAGGTGAAGATGAAAGTGAAGCATCTGGAAGCCAAGGTCTGTTGTCTCAAAAATTAGATAACTTATTAAAAGAAGCACAAGTAGATACAGCGTTAATGAGTAGCTTAGGAGAAAGCATTAGAGGTTTTCAAACAGCGGCAGAAGGTTTAAATGTAGCTTCTGAATCAATTTCATCTACGTCTAAATACAATGAGCAAGTAGAATTAGCTGCTTCTCAAATGGAGTCATTAAATGGTTTGTACCAAGTTCAAATGGAAAATGCGAACAGACAATCAGAATTAAACAATTCTATGATTGAGAATTCTGAGAAGTTAAAAGATCAGATGGAGTCATTAGCAAGCAATTTATCTTCTCTTAATGGAGTGTATGGTGGAATGCTATCTGCAATGTCTAAATAATTAGTTCCAATTAATATAAATTAAAAAACTAATTTAATATGGCATCAGGTAAAGAATCTGCAAGGCAGAAAATGATAAATCTAATGTATCTTGTATTTATTGCTATGCTAGCAATGAATATGAGTAAGGAAGTACTTTCTGCATTTGGATTTATGAATGAAGAATTGACTTCAAATAATCTATCAACAGCTGATAAAAATACAGCTGCATACAGAGGGTTAGCTCAAAAGGCACAAGATCAACCAGCTAAATTTAAAACCTTAAATGAAAAGGCAGTTAGTATAAAAAATTCTTCTTCTTCTTTTTACAGTTATTTAGAGAGTTTAAAAACTAAAATGACTCAAGATATAGAAGATAAGAAAGCTTACGAATCTATGGACAAAACTAATTTCTTGGATGAACATTTCTTTAAAGGAGATGGTTATACCAAAGAAGGAAAAGAATTTGTTGCTAAGATTAATGACTATAGAGTCAATGTAACTAATGCTTTAGGTTCTGGATATAATGATATAAAATCTGTTGTTGCTAATAGGTTTAATACAGATGAGATTAAGAACAAAGATGATATTAAAGTTAAATGGTTAGACTATCGTTATAAAGGATTTCCTTTAATTGCTTCTTTAACGAATGTTACACAGATACAAGCAAATATTAAAAATACTGAGAACGATATTTTATCCTCTCTTTTAGGAGGACAGTTAGAAAGTGATTCTAAATTAACAACCAACAATTACAAGGGTATTGTTAGATTAGATAAAACAGCTTATTTCTCTGGAGAAAGAGTAACGGGTCAAGTTGTATTAGGTAGATATGATGATCAATTAGTACCAAGTAAGGTAACTTTAGGAAATCTAGACATCACTAAAAATGTTAAAAATGGTCAAGTTCTTTTAGATATGCCTGCTGGAAATGTAGGAGAAAAGACTATAAAAGGGGTCATTACATTTATGCAGGATGGAAAAGCTGAAAACATACCATTTGAAAGTTCTTATTCTGTAATTGCTGAGCCAAGTGAGGCCGTAATTTCAGCTGATAAAATGAATGTAGTATACCGTGGACTAGACAATCCAATTTCTATTTCAGTTCCTGGAGTAGGAGATAAGGACATCAATCCAAGTGTAGGAGGTGGAAATATATTGACGAAACTTTCACCAGGTAAATTCATCTTAAATCCTGGATCTGGGAATGAGGTAAAGATTAATGTAACTGCAAAATTAAGTAGTGGTAAAACAATTAATACCCCAAAAACATTCAGAATTAAAGACATTCCAGCTGCGGCAGGAACAATACGTGGAGATTTTGGAATTGTTCCAATGCCTAAGTCTAGTTTAAGTAATACACCTATTGCTGCTGAATTACCAGATTTTGTATTTGATTTACAATTAGAAGTAAAATCATTTACAGTAAAAGTTCCAGGTCAACTAGCAATAAAATGTGTAGGAACAAAATTAAACGCCCGCGCTAAAAAGGCATTAGCAAAAGCAAGAAGAGGAGATGTAATTACTATTTTTGATATTCAAGCAATTGAAAAAACAAAAGGAGTAAAAATCAAGAAAGTATTACCTGTAAGTATACAGATTACAAATTAGAAGTTAAAATTTAAGTAGTATGATTAGGAAGCGTTTTTATATAGTTGTTATTGCATTAGTAGCTACAAGTTACATGAGTGCCCAAGCCAATCTATTAAATGCTACTAAGGTAGATGAGATTGGTAAATTAACAAAAGAGAAAATAGCTGCAGATAATGATAGTCCTTTAGCCTATGGTTACATAGATGACAGAGACATTCTTTGGTCTAAAGTTGTTTGGGAATTTGTTGATTTGAGCCAGAAAATTAATTTACCGTATTATTTTCCAATAGATACTGCAAATATTTCTAGTAATAGACGCTCACTTTTTGATACACTGTTAAAAGGTATAAGAAATGGAGAGATTAAGAATGTATATTCAGATTCTTTCTTTACATCTAAAGTAACTCAATCTGAGATTAATGAAAAATTAATCAATGTTCGTGATAATGGAGGTTATTCGGATACATTTAATATTCAGACAAGAGATATTGAAGGGTATATGATTAAAGGAATGTGGTATTTTGACAAACGTCAAGGTGAATTAAAATACAGATTACTTGCATTAGCTCCTATGGGAAAAGATGTACTAACCCTTGGATTACCTGATATTGAAGATGATGAGTTGTATGAGCTTTTTTGGATTTTCTACCCTTCCGCAAGAGAAGTGTTGCATAAAGCAAAGGTATTTAATCCCAAAAATGTTTCGCAACCTATTTCTTTTGATCACTTGTTAAACGCTAGAAGGTTCGGATCTGTTATCATTAGAGAAGAAAACATTTATGGTAATAGAAAGATTTCCGATTATATTAGAGGAAATTCATTATTTCAACTCATAGAAGCGGATAGAATTAAAGAAGATATCAGAGACAGAGAAATAGATATGTGGAATTATTAACCCTCATCTAAATAAAATAAAAAAAGCGTTTCGAATTTCGAAACGCTTTTTTGTTGTAAAAGAGTATTTTTGAAAAGTGAAAGTAGATTACATTATTGTGGGTTTAGGGTTGGCAGGATTAGCTTTTGCAGAAGAATTGATTCGAGCAAACAACTCTTTTGTTGTTTTTGAAGATAACTCTCAAACATCTTCATTGGTAGCAGGAGGAGTTTACAATCCGGTAATATTAAAACGTTTTACTCCAGTATGGAATGCAAAAAGTCAATTAGACATAGCATTGCCATTTTACAAATCATTAGAGCAAAAATTAGCTATTCGATTGGATTATCAATTTCCGATTAGAAAAGTATTCAAAAGTATAGAAGACCAAAACAATTGGTTTATTGCTTCAGATAAGCCTGTATTAGCTGAATTCATGAACCCAGAGATTATTCATGAGGCTATCTATGGAATTAAAGGAGATCATGGCTCAGGTGAGGTTTTTGGGACTGGAAGAATAGATACCTTAGCATTGGTAAATGCGTATCGTGAATACTTGAAAAGCTTTGAGTGTATTCAATTCGAAAAATTTGAACACGAGAAGATTGTGTTTTCAAAAAATGGAGGAATTCGTTATAAAAGTATCGAAGCAAGAAAAATTGTTTTTTGTGAAGGTTACGGAATAAAACAGAACCCCTTTTTTAATGAACTTCCTTTACAAGAAGCGAAAGGTGAATTATTAATTATTCACGTTCCGAAACTTAATGTTGATTTCTTAGTGAAATCAACATTATTTATTTTGCCGCTAGGAGATGATCTGTATAAAGTAGGAGCTACATTTAATTGGAAGGATAAAACATCAACTCCGTCAGAAGAAGGGAGAAAAGAATTAATAGAGAAATTAGAGAAAGTACTATCACTTCCATATACGATTATTAGTCAATCTGCAGGAATACGTCCTGCAGTAAAAGACAGGAGACCCTTGGTAGGAGTTCATCCAGAACATAAAGAATTACTTATTTTAAATGGTTTAGGCACTCGGGGAGTTATGATTTCACCAAGTATGGCACACGAATTATATCAGCATGCTGAATTCGGAAAAGAATTAGACAAAGAAATTAATATCAATAGATTCAATAAAAAACCTCATTCTAGCAAATGAGGTTTTATGTAACAGTGTTTTAAATTGTATAATAATTTGTCAAATTAATTTACCCCCTAAAATAAATTAATAAGCACTGCTACTTTTTTTTTGAGATCTAGTTTTATGTAGGTAATAGTACATTTTCCGAGGACTATTTGCTTCCTCCATTTCTTTTTTTCTCCTTATTACTTCTTTTATTCTTTTTATAAACTGAATCATAAAACAGTGGTTAGATGTTAGAATAAGGGGATTGCTCAGTAGCTAAATAAGGTACCTAATTGAGGAGCAAGTCAAAAGAACAAAAAAATAAGGAGTTGGATATAAGTGTTAATACCTATATTAATTAAATAGGTGTTTGTTTTTCTGAACCCAAACCCCTAAGGTTCCAGTTCTATGTTCCAAACCTAATTTATTGATGATATTACTTCTGTGTTTTTCAACAGTTCTAGGAGAAATAAATAAAAGATGACCAATTTCTTTATTTGTTTTATGCTGAGAAACCAATTTAACAACACGTCTTTCAGTTAAAGTTAATAGGTCTAGTATTTTTTTTGATTCGTCAGTATACCCCAATTTCCTTTTTATTTTCTCACTAAAATAAGGGGTGTTGGAAGAAACAGACTGAATGCATTTTTCAATCTCTT
>JAESUF010000132.1 GCA_016763215.1 Flavobacteriaceae bacterium | reverse complement strand
GTTGGAAAATTCGCTGATTTTGTAATTCTAAATCACAATATTATGACAGTAGAAGGAAATAAGATTCCTAAAACAAAAGTTGTTACTACGTATTTGAATGGTGAGAAGGTGTATTAAATTATTTGAAATCAAATAAATTTCATTTAGCTTTTCCCCTTATTCTATGAGTTTCATACCTTTACTCAGTAATTTTACATGAGTCATTTATTCCATGTATTTTCTGTAAAAAAATGCAGCAACACATTTCGTATTTCTTAAAGGGAGCTCTACACAGAGACCTCAACAAAATTGCAAAAAATTAAACATAAATAATTTAGAATAAAAAGTATGACCTCAAACGAAATTGAAGATAAGATACAAAACGCAAAGAGATTAAGTTTTGAAAACATTCTTAGTAATTGCATTGATTTATATAAAAAAGTTTGGCTTAAAGGATTTATTGTAGTTATAATAATGGTTATCGCTGCTTTTATCCTAGGACTTGTATTCGAATTATTAGGACTGAGTTCTAATCCATATTCATTTGATAACGGTTTTAATTTTGATTTCTACACATATTCTACTAACATTACGTACAACCTCCCTCAAGCAGCCATAACTGCCTATATCTCAATAACTTTAATAGCTGCCTTTTATAGAATGTGTAAGCAAGCAGATTTAGGTCAAAAAGGAAATGATGATTATTTTTATTTTTTCAAAAAAGAGTTTGTTGGTAAAATAATAGCTTTAAGTATTATATATGTTGTCATAGCTACCGTTGCTCAATTACTGTTCCTTATTCCATACATCTATGCTTATGTACCATTGGCTTATTTTTCAGTTATCCTTGCAAATAATCAAAACTTAAGCGAAATAGAAATCGTAAAAGCAAGCTTTAGTTTAGGAACAAAAAAATGGCTAGTTTCTTTTTGCTTACTTTTTGTATGTGGGATTTTAGGAATGTTAGGTATTATCGCTTGTGGTGTAGGGCTCCTTTTCACCTTGTCGATTATTTATTTACCACCTTATTTTGTTTATAAAGAAGTGATTGAATTTGAAGAGAATAGTGAAATAGATTTAATTGGAAAAGAGTAGTTTTTTTAGTTTTACAATCTATACAATCATAAAATAATTGTCTTTATAAAATCACCTGTAACTGCTACTCCATTTTTTTCTAAGCAGTTGATGAATGCAGAACCAATAATAGCTCCATTTCCATATTCACAGGCTTTGGAAAAAGTATTGTTATCTGAAATCCCAAAGCCAATAATTAATTTACTTTTTAAGTTCATGGTTTTGATTCGCTCAAAATACTGGATTTGTTGTTCAGAAATTTGCCCTTTTGCTCCTGTAATAGAACTAGATGCTACCATATAGATGAAGCTTTCTGTATATGAATCTATTTTACGAATACGATCTTCGGAAGTGTGAGGAGTGATTAAGAACACATTACTAATTCCATATTTATCAAACAATGATTTGTAATGATTCTCATATTCTATCATTGGTAAGTCTGGTAAAATAACGGTATCAATTCCGCATTCTATTACCTTCTGACAGAACTTCTCTTCTCCATATTTCAATACTTGATTTAAGTACCCCATCAATACCAAAGGTGTCTTATTACTATTTTTAATTTTCATCAACTGATCAAAAATAATATCCAAATTGATTCCGTTCTCCAAAGCTTTTTGGCTGCTTTTTTGAATTGTTGGACCATCTGCTAGAGGATCAGAATACGGCAATCCAACTTCAATAAAATCGACACCACTTTCACTCAATGCTTGAATCACTTTTGTTGTATCATCTAACGTTGGAAATCCTGAAGTAAAATAAATCGATAGAACGTTCTTATCTTTAGTTTGAAATATATTTTTAATCGAATTCATCTGTTCTCTTTTTAGTCTTGTGAGGAATAAAATAATACCACAATCTCATTATTCAGGCTCCTTTATTTCATCCGGAATAACGTTATTCTAGTCTTCTAAATGTTTAATAAACGTTTCCAAATCTTTATCTCCTCTACCCGATAAGTTAACCACCACCACTTGATCTTTATTCAATATCAACTTTGGTAATACAGCCAATGCATGAGCAGATTCTAAGGCGGGAATAATCCCTTCTATTTTGGTTAATTCATAGGCTGCGTTTAAGGCTTCTTGGTCGGTTGCATTCATAAATTTCGCCCGTTTACTTTCAAACAAAAAAGCGTGCAAAGGTCCTACTCCTGGATAATCTAGCCCTGCTGAGATAGAATAGGGCTCAACAATTTGCCCATACTCATCTTGCATTAAAATAGTTTTACTTCCGTGAATAATTCCCACTTCTCCTAATTGAGAGGTTGCTGCGCTTTCACCAGAATCTACACCTAACCCTGCAGCCTCAACTGCGATTAATTCTACAGCTTCCTCATCCATATAGTGATAAAAAGCTCCTGCTGCATTACTACCTCCTCCAACACAAGCGATGATCGTATCAGGATTCTCTTTTCCAGTTTTCTCTTTTAACTGCCATTTAATTTCTTCTGAAATTACAGCTTGTAACCGACTTACCATATCTGGATATGGGTGTGGTCCGACTACTGAACCTATTAAATAAAAGGTTTCAGGATTTTGTATCCAGTATCGAATTGCTTCATTCGTAGCATCCTTTAATGTTTTGCTTCCACTCGTAGCAGGAATGACTTTAGCTCCTAACATTTTCATACGAGCTACATTTGGAGCTTGACGTTTAATATCAACTTCCCCCATAAAAACAGTACACTCCAGTCCCATTAGCGCACACACTGTTGCTGTTGCAACACCATGCTGTCCAGCTCCTGTTTCTGCGATAATCTTTGTTTTTCCTAATTTCTGAGCAATTAAAATCTGACCGATAGTATTATTTATCTTATGTGCTCCTGTATGATTTAGGTCTTCACGTTTTAAATAAATATGAGCTCCATACTTTTCTGACAACCGTTTTGCTAAATACAATGGACTAGGTCTACCAACATAGTCTTTCAACAAGTTTTTATAGTCCTCTTGAAACTGGTCTGATTCGATAATTTGAATATAATTATCTTCAAGTTCTTTTACATTAGGATAGAGTAATTCTGGAATGAATGCTCCTCCAAATTGCCCATAATACCCATGCTCGTCGGGTTGAAATTTTGATTTCATATTATAATTGATTCCTGAAGTTTTTCACTTCTTTATTATTTTTCAATCCTGGGTTGTTTTCAAATTTACTATTGATATCAACTGCATAAATTGGCAAACCCGAATTCTGAATCCTTTTTATTTCTTTTGCATCGTTAGGTCCTATTCCTCCGCCTAAAAAAAACGGTTTTGAATACGAGTACTTTTTCAAAACAGACCAATCGAATTTTGTTCCGTTACCTCCTCGTTCTTTCCCTTTGGTATCAAATAAAAAATAATCAACCTCATTTTCATAAGGTTTCAAAACTCCAAAATCAAAATCATCTTTAATTCCAAATACTTTGATAATTTCAATGTCATTCTGAGCCTGTCGAAGTGCCTTTTTATGGGAAACTGAATCTAGTTCAGCTTGTCGTAAACCCTCCTTTAACTGTTGGACATATTCCACCGATTCATCTCCATGCAATTGAATTGCTTCTAATTTATATTCTTCAACAAGCGAAACGATGATCTCGATATATTCATTGACAAAAACTCCTGTTTTCTTAATCGATTTTGGGAGCTCGGGAATAATCCCTTCAAAATTTCTTTTAGAACGTTCGTAGAAAATAAACCCCATATAATCAGGTTTCAAATCACCAATAGATTTGATATTCTCTACATTTTTCATTCCACAAACCTTTAATTTCATCCTTTTGGTATTCCGTACTTGAGGCGGAATCTATTTTTATTATTATCATGGATTCTCACTTTCGCGAGAATAACATCTTAACTATCGTATCTGGTTAATAAATGCTTCGCATGCTTCACCTGGGTTTTCTGTTTTCATAAAATTTTCCCCGATAAGAAAACCTTTAAATCCATACTCTTTTAAACCTGTTACAATTCTTGGGTCACTTAATCCACTTTCTGAAACTCGGAGACAATCTTCTGGGATTTGATTTGCTATAGCTATAGAATTTTCTAAATCTACTTCGAAAGTTTTGAGGTTTCTATTATTGATTCCAATAATCTTGTTACTCAATTCTATCTTATCTAACTCTTCTTTTGTATGTACTTCATACAAAACCTCCATTCCCAAATCTTCAGCAAGCTGTCCGTAATTTTTCAACTCTTTCTTGGTTAAATAAGCAGCAATCAATAAAATTGCATCCGCACCAACCGCTTTGGCTTCTACTATTTGAAAACCATCCACAATAAAATCTTTTCGCAGAATTGGTCTTGTTGTATTAATCGTTCTCGCTTTCATTAAATCAACCATGGTTCCTCCAAAAAAGAAAGTATCTGTTAAGATTGATTGGGCTGCAACATTGGCTTCTAAATACCCCGTTGTTACCTCTTCAATTGTTGCTTTGTCATTAATAATTCCTTTGGATGGAGATTGCCGTTTAAATTCAGCAATAATCCCTGTAGAATTTGCTTCCAAAAGCGATTTCCGAAGCAACAAAGGATTTCTTTGGAACAATGGACTTTCTACCAATCTTTTTACAGGAACATCTGCCTTAATTTTGGCAATTTCCTTCTTCTTAAAAGCGATTATTTTATCTAATATCGTCATACTTTTCTATTTGTCTTTGCGAAGTGAATTTTCTCTCGACTCTGCTCGAGATTACAAATTTACTGTGGCAATCTGTTTATGAGATTACTTTGTCATTCTTCCTCGTAAAGACATTCATTTTTAATTTAACTCACTAATTTTTTTAAACATTGTTCTGCTTTTCCTCCAAACAAAGAATCTTTTGCTTCTTCAAAAGCAGTTTCAAATGATTTATTGGCATCTATAATTTTTAAGGCAAATGCTGCATTGGTTAATACCACGTTATTCTGTGCCTCTGTTCCATTTCCATCTAAGATGTTTTTGAAAATTTTTGCGGCATCTCCAACAGAATCTCCACCATAAATATCCGATTGTAAAATTCTCTTTTGACCTATATCCTCTGGATTGATGATCTGTTCTCCTGCTTTGGTAAATATTTTAAACCCACTAGTTAAAGAGATCTCATCATAACCATCCAATGCATGTACAATTCCGTAATTCACATCTTCCTCTTGTAAAATATAGTTATACAATCGAGCTATTTCTAAATTAAATGTTCCCAACATCGAATTCTGAGGGAAACTTGGATTTACCAAAGGGCCTAACATATTAAAAAATGTTTTCAATGCTAATGCTTTTCTTGTTGGACCGACAGCTTTCATTGCGGGATGAAATTTTGGCGCATGTAAAAAACAAATATTTGCTTTTTCTAAATGTTGCTTTAATGTGTTCTCATCATTCGTAAACTCATATCCAAAACTCTCCAACATATCTGAAGATCCTGACTTTGAAGACACACTATAATTTCCATGTTTAGCAACTTTCTGTCCCGTTCCCGCAACGATAAAAGAAGTTAAAGTCGAAATATTGAAGGTGTCTTTCCCGTCACCTCCAGTTCCTACGATATCAATTGTATTGTAATCAGACAAATCAACTTTAATTGCTAATTCTAGTAGGGCATCACGAAACCCAGAAAGTTCATCTACAGTAATTGAGCGCATCATAAAAACCGTCATAAAAGAGGCCAAATGTGCATCATTGTATTCCTCAGCAGCAATATCAATTAAGATTTTTTTTGCTTCTGGTTTTGACAACCTTTTGTACTGATATAAGTCGTTTAAGATTCCCTTCATTTTTGATGAGCTTCTATGAAATTCCGAACCAACTGCTCCCCAACTTCTGTTAAAATAGATTCTGGATGAAACTGTACGGCACTTATTGGATAACGCTTAT
>JAESUF010000131.1 GCA_016763215.1 Flavobacteriaceae bacterium | reverse complement strand
GTAAAAGGCCTTAGAGATTCATTATCAATCACTCTAAAAGTTGCAGAAAAAATAGACCTTTCTAGAATTCAGAATTTAAGTATTTCTGTACTCCCTACAAGTACTAAATCATATCAATTTAACTCAACAATGTTATCACAACTGCATTTAAACCCTTACCTAAAAGGATTTGTTGAAAATGCTGGATATTATTTTTCCAATAGTAAAGGAAAGGTAAAATCTGACCTTGATAATTTATTGATTACTCAAGGATGGAGTAGTTATGATTGGAGTACTATTTTCCAAAAGCAAGTGATCAATCATCGATTTGAAAGTGGAATTGATGTTGTTGCTAAAATCAACAATGAAAAGGATAAAAAATTTATAATCTACCCTATAAAAGATAGCAAACCTAATGTGATTCAAATAGGTGATACTGATTCTCAATTTACGCATACCAATCTTTTCCCTTATGAGGAAGAAAGCTATGGAGCGAGTGTATTAAACAAAAGTGGAAAAACAAGAAAAGCGGCCATGTATTTGAGGTTCTACCCTTCTGAAATGCCTGATTTTCCATTTTCATCATACAAGGTTCCTGTAAGAACCTCAACTTCTTCTGTTTCATTCTTAAGTGTAAGTGAAATAAGCGCAAATTGGGATATTGAAGACACCGAGTTATTAAATGAAATAGTTGTAAAGTCAGAATATAGACGATCAGAAAGAATTGAAAAAGTAAAAAACAAGAGCTTTGGTAATGTCCACGTTTTTGATAACAGTGATCGAAAAAACGTTCGTTCTATTGCACAATACTTAAGTGGCAGAGGTTTTAGAATTACACAATCAAGCATTGGTAAATATACAATTACGGATAGAAACCCTGTCAGTCCTAATGCCTTAACTCCTTCATTTATGATAAATGATGTTATTACTGATGACTTTAATTTTATTCAATATACTCCAATGGATATTGTCGATTTTATAGAAATTAACAGAGGGGGTATTGGCATGGGGGTTAGAGGTGGTATAACATGGATCCGGATAGTAACAAACCCTACACTTTCTTTTCAAGATGCTAATGCAGCTGGAAAGAGAGTTTCTAGATATCCATTTTCGTTAACCTTTAGTAAAGCTAAAAAATATTATTCGCCTATCTATTCTTCTTATGATTCAAATTTCTTTAGAAGTTACGGAGTGATTCGTTGGCTTCCAAATATAACATTTGCTGAAGACGGAACTGCAACTTTTAAAGTTCCTAGAAATTATAACGATTCTATGAAGTTACATATTGAAGGAATTGTTAATGGTACTGATATTATTTCTCAAACAAAAACAATCAATCAATAAAATAGTCATTGCTTAAAATAGCATACCATCCTATTTATAAACACCCATTGCCATTAGGGCATCGTTTTCCCATGGGCAAATATGAATTGCTACATCAACAATTGTTGTATGAAGGAACCTGTACTGAAGACAACTTCTTTGAACCAGAGATTCCGAATAACAAGCACCTTTTTATGGTTCATGATGCTGATTATGTTTCAGATTTAATGAATCTTTCCTTAGATCCAAAAATTGCAAGAAGAATTGGATTTCCTTTGAGTGAAATCTTGATTGAGCGAGAAATGATTATCACAGACGGGACTATAAAAGCCAGTGAATTTGCTTTTTACAATGGCATAGCCATGAACATTGCCGGCGGAACACATCATGCATTTACGAACAAAGGGGAAGGTTTTTGCCTGTTTAATGATCAAGCTATTGGAGCTCGATATTTACAAGAAAAAGGATTGGTAAAAAAAATTGTAATTGTAGATTTAGATGTTCATCAAGGGAATGGTACTGCTGAAATTTTTAAAGATGATCCTTCTGTTTTCACTTTCTCCATGCATGGGGAAAATAACTATCCTTTTATTAAAGAACAAAGTGATCTCGATATTTCACTTGAAACTGGAATTCAGGATAAAGAATACTTAGCTATTTTAAAAGAAACTTTACCTAAATTGATTGCAGAACAAGAACCAGATTTCATCTACTATTTATCGGGTGTAGATATTATTGAGTCTGATAAATTAGGGAAGCTTTCATTAACAATAGATGGGTGTAAAGAACGTGATAAAATCGTTTTAGAAACATGTAAAAACTTCAATACCCCAGTAATGTGTAGTATGGGAGGAGGATATTCTCCTGAGATTAAAACCATTGTTGATGCCCATGCGAATACATTTCGACTGGCTCAAGAGATCTTTTTTTAAGTTATTGATATTTAATATTTTAGAGCAATTTTTTTAAATTTAACATACTTTTAAATTAAAAACTTGGTTTACTAGACGAGTGGTCATATATTTGTCGAATATTTTAAAAATGGCGCCAACCTTAAAACATGATATAAAAGCAGATTTCCTTTTAGAAAAAGGGATGGAATTATTATGGTCTAAAGGTTATAATGCAACCAGTGTAAACGACATTGTTAAAGCTGCTGAAATACCAAAAGGTTCATTTTATTTCTACTTTGAAAGTAAAGAAGATTTTGCGGTGAAGGCTATTCAAAAATATTTTGATCAAAATATTACCATCATCGTTACTATTTTGAATAGTAATGAAGAACCTTCTCCACGACAACGGTTAATGAATTTTCACAAGTATAGAGCAGATGTTTTGAGAGATGAGTTAGGATATTCGGGGGGATGTATGGCTTGTAATGTTGGAAATGAAATGTCTGAACATAGTGAGAAAATAAGAAATGCAATTCATGCAAAACAAGTGGTATTAATTGACATCATTGCAAAAGTCATTCAACAAGCACAAAATGTTGGAGAGATTGATAATTCATTTAATGCACATGATATGGCTAGTTTTTTAGAAGATGCAGGTAAGGGTGCCATGATTAGTATGAAAGAGACAAATAGTTCTTATCCAATCGAAAACTTTTTAAGAATGACGGAAAGATTGTTATAGTTTTTTTTTATTACAAACATAAACGACTGGTCAATTAATTAAAATAATATGAATAGTAATCCGTTAATTAAAATTATAAGCAACAATCAAGTTTGATAAATAACCGACTGGTCAATTATTATTTATATTTATTTCTTGTCCAATTGTAAAAGACAAGATCGTCATAAAGTAAGAAATAGTAACTCAACCATTCAATATTATTAATCGACTGGTCAATTAATTAAAATAAAAATGAATAAACAACTAGAAAAAACCAAAAACTTCACAAATAATTTTGCCGTAAAGTGGGCAGAATTTGTCACCAAATTCAAATGGCCTGTAGTTATTGTAACTCTTGTTCTCGCATTGGGTCTCGCCTCTCAAGGAAACATGGAATTTGATGGTGACTACCATGTCTTCTTTAGCAAATCAAATCCTGAATTAGAAGCATTTGATGCCCTACAAGAGAAGTACACAAAAGATGATAATGTTGTCATTGTATTAGCGCCTAAGAATGGAAACGTTTTCACGAAAGAAAACTTAATAGCTATTGAAGAATTAACTGCTACTGCATGGAACACTCCTTATTCATCAAGGGTAGATGCAATTACAAATTTTCAACATACAAGAGCTGAAGGAGATGATTTATTTGTAGATGATTTGTCTTACGAATCACACACAAAATCATTAGAAGAAATTCAGAAAATTAAAGAAATAGCCATCAGTGAACCCTTATTAATTAATCGCTTAATTAACAAAAAGGGTAGTGTTACTGCTATTAATGTTACTTTACGATTACCTGGAGTTGATACTGCAAAAGAAATTCCAGAAGTAACTCAGAACACTCGTGAAATGATTGCTTCCTTTGAAGAGAAGTACCCTCAATTTGACATCTATGTAACGGGGCTGGTTCCTTTAAACACTGCTTTTTTTGAGTCCTCATTTAATGATTTAGCATTATCATTAATCATGTTTTTGATTGTTATTGTGGTAACATTATTGTTAACAAGAAACATCTTTGCAATGTTCGCTACGTTGTTTGTTGTGCTCTTTTCTATTGCAAGTTCTGTAGGTTTTGTAGGAATTATGGGAATCAAATTAACACCGCCATCTTCAGTGTTTCCAACAATGATTCTAACCCTAGCTGTTGCCGATAGTATCCACATTTTAATTACGATGCTTCACAAAGTTCGTAAAGAAGGAATGAGTAAAAAAGAGGCAATCGTAGAAAGCATGCGATTAAATTTTATGCCCGTTTTTATCACAAGTGTAACAACAATTATCGGGTTTTTAACCTTGAATTTTGGTGAAGTTCCTCCGTTCTGGGATCTAGGGAACATTGCTGCGTTTGGTATGACAATGGCGTTCTTTTACTCAACAACATTACTGCCTGCATTAATGGCAATCTTCCCTATTTGGAAGAAAAAACAAAAAGTTGTTGAACAAGAAGAAGAGAAAATAAGTATCTATACCAAACTAGGAAATTATGTTATTAGACAACCTGTTCGGCTTACTATTATTTCTTTAATAATTATTGGTGGATTGGGTGTTTTAGCAACAAAAAATGTCTTTAATGATGAATTTGTAGAATACTTCGATCAATCTGTGAAGTTTAGAACGGATAGTGATTTTATCAATGATAATCTAACTGGTTTTTATAATGTAGAATTCTCTGTAGGTAGTGGTGAAAGTGGTGGAATTAACGATCCGAATTACTTAAAAAAACTAAACGCTTTTGAATCTTGGTTAAAAACACAACCAGAAGTAGTACATGTAAATGCATTTAGCGAAGTCGCAAGAAGAGTAAATCGTTCGATGCATGGTGATGATGACTCTTTTTATAAAGTTCCAACAAACCGAGAAGAAGCTGCACAGTATTTATTGCTTTATGAATTGTCGCTACCGTTTGGTTTGGATTTAAACAATCAAATTAATGTAGACAAATCAGAATCTAGAGTTACTGTAACCATACAAAATATCTCTAGTGCAGAAATGATTGCTTTTTCTAAGCGTGCAGAAAAATGGTTGGTAGACAACACACCAACATCAATGCATTCTTTAGGAGTAAGTCCAACTTTAATGTTCTCTACACTTGGTTTTAGGCAAGCTGATAGTATGCTCAAAGGAAACATAATTGCTTTACTATTAATTTCTATTGTCCTTATGTTGGCTTTACGAAACTTCAAACTTGGTCTGTTAAGTATTATTCCTAATGTAGCTCCTATAGTTGTTGGTTTCGGATTATGGTGGCTGTATAAAGGACAAATTAACACTGGAATGGTCATCGTTTTCGGAATGACTTTAGGAATCATAGTAGACGATACCGTTCACTTTATGAGTAAGTTTTTACGAGCAAGACGTGAATGTGGTTACGATGCCAAACAAGCTGTTGTATATGCTTTCGATACTGTTGGTCAAGCATTGGTAACAACCACTTTGGTGTTAATGGCAGGTTTCACAGTATTATCAACCTCTTCATTTGCATTAAATAGTTATATGGCAAGAATTACGCTGATGATTATTGTCTCTGCACTAATTATCGACTTTATTCTCTTGCCTTCGCTACTCATTTTAACAAGTAAAAAAGAAAATACTAAATCTATAAAATAATATCATGAAAAAAATAATTTTAACCGCATTCGTATTGATTTTCAGTTTATCAAACTATACACAAACAGCCGAAGAACGAGGCTTGCAAATCGCAAAAGCAGCCGAAGAAGCTGATTTAGGTTTTAAAAGTTCTATTGTAGAACTTAAAATGACCTTAAAGAACAGGAATGGGCAAACAAGTCAACGTAGTATGACAACTAGGACATTAGAACTGACAGAAGATGGAGATAAATCGTTGATTGCTTTTAACAGCCCCAAAGATGTAAAAGGGACGGCAACATTAACATTTACACATAAAATTGGTTCCGATGATCAGTGGTTATTTTTACCATCAATCAAACGTGTGAAAAGAATTTCTTCAAATAACAAATCAGGGCCTTTTGTAGGGAGTGAGTTTGCATATGAAGACCTTTCATCTCAGGAAATTGAAAAATACAGTTATAAGTTTTTAGAAGCAACCAAAAACTTATTAGTGGTAGAACAAGATCCTGTTGATCCAAAATCTGGATACAAAAGAAGGGTTGTTTCATACAACAAAGACCAAGGGTACCGTATTGAAAAAATAGCTTTTTATGATCGTAAAAATTCGTTATTGAAGACATTAACCTACTCGAACTATAAGCTCTATAAAAATAAGTTTTGGAGAGCCGCTACCTTTCATATGGTGAATCATCAAAGCAAAAAAGAAACTTTATTAGAATTCAGTGATTATAATTTTGACGCAAATTTATCTGAAGACGATTTCACTCAAGTTTCTTTAAAAAGAGCTGGAAAATAACACAATCTGATGATACCAATTTCCCATTCATAGTTTGTAAGTTTTGGTTGACTTTCTTAGGGTTTTGGTATCATCTTTTTATAAAATATAAGATGAACTTAAAAAAATACGGATCTCTTTTCTTAGGATTCTTCTTCTTGACAAGTATTCAATTAGAAGCTCAAAAGAAAGGCAATATCTCTCAAGAATTTGAATTAGAAATAGAAGGAGAATACCGATACTTTTATAATGATGCCTTGTTTAATGGGCAGGAAAAAAGTTATCCTTCCATTGCTTTTCGGCCAGAATATACTTTAGAGTGGAATGATGGATATGAGAGCATCAACTTTACAGGATTTTTACGACTTGATAGAGATACGAAAAGAACGCATTGGGATATTCGTGAACTCTATTATCAAAAAGCAAAAGGAAAATGGGAATTGAGCTTAGGTTTAAAAAAAGTCTATTGGGGTGTTACAGAAAGTAATCACTTAGTTGATATTATTAACCAAACAGATGCAGTTGAATCTTTTGACGGAGAAGATAAGTTAGGGCAACCGATGGTTCAATTTACCTACTCAACTAACAAATATGGAAGCTTTGATTTTTTCTACCTTCCCTATCATCGAAAAAGAACTTTTGCTGGCGCTAAAGGAAGGTTGCGCTTCGGAACCGTAGTGGATAAGGAGGGCATTACATATGAAAGTAGCGCAAAAGAATGGCGGCAAGATTTGGCCTTTCGTTGGAGTCATTATTTTGGTTCAGTAGACATTGGCCTTTCTCATTTTTATGGAACAGGAAGAGAACCTCTTTTTACCTTTGATAGTCTAGGAAACATAAATGCTTTTTATCCAGTAATCAATCAAACTGGTTTGGATTTACAAGTTACCAACAATGCTTTTTTATGGAAAATTGAATCCATTTACCGGTCAGCTAAAGCGCAAAATTTTTTCGCTTTGGTCGCTGGAGTGGAATATACATTCAGCAATATTGATGGCAACGGTTTAGATATTGGAATCTTAGGAGAGTACTTGTATGACGATCGTGGTGATTTGGCATTGAATACACTTCAAAATGATGTCTTTTTTGGAAGTAGAATCGCGTTTAATGACACAAAAGATACTTCACTATTAATTGGTGGAATTACTGATTTAAAAAAGAATAGTACAATTATTAGTTTGGAAGCTTCAAGAAGAATTGGGAGTAGTTGGAAAGCCGAAATTGAAGCTAGAATCTTCAATACAATTGACTCAAGTGAATTGATTCTATCTAACTTTCAAAATGATAGTTTTCTACGATTCTCTATCTCAAAATATTTTTAACAACCTCCCCTTTTCCCCCCGTTCAGGAATTATTGTTTTGTTTTACAAATTTAGATAGATTGTTTAATGAGGCAATAATTCCTTTTGAAAAAACTTTCTTTACCAATAGTTTTAAAATAATTTTCTTGATGGGTGATTTTGCTTTCCAATAAACTTCTACAATTAGTTTTGATTGATTTTCTGAGATCTTTTCAATTGTATAAAACTGATATAGTTCATCAACCGGTGGTGGACTTTTTGTCATTTCTCCATAGACCATTTGACCTTCTTCTCCTTCTTTAACAACGGCTATAAAATCAAGATGTTTCCCATTAACAACACATGTATGAACAGAATCTAATCGCGTTACCTCATTTAATTTAAATTGAAAGTCATCGACTCCTTCAGTCCAATTGTTTCGATACCTGTAATTTGATACGTATTCATATATTTTCTCTTGACTATCATCCAAAATCTTTTCAAAAAGAAGGTTTGGTGATTTGTCAAAACTTACTTTTTTAGGCTTGGTTTTCTCTTTCAACCCTAATAAGTTTACATCAATTAATGAATAATTATATTGAATTTCTTCATTATCATACCTGTCAGAAGATCCTTTAAAATCATATAATTTACTTTTGTAATCTGAAGCTAGCCAAATTTTATCACTCAGCACCTTACTAATTAAAACATAATTATCACTATCAATAGAGTTTTTAAGCAACCGGTGTGATTCTATCACTGGTTTCCCAAATGGTTTTTTGGTTTTTTGGACTTCAATAAACTGAATCTCTCCTGCATGGAGAATAATTTTTAAATTTAAATTTGATGCAGATGAACAAGCTTTGCAGGGACAAATTCTATTCGTTTCTAAGAGTTTTAAATGGTTATAAAACGCCTTGAACATTCGTTCAATTTGAGCAAGCAATCTTTCTTGTGAAGGAATCTTATTTTCTTTGTAAAAAAACAAAGCGTCTCCTTCAATTTCAGCCAATTTTAAATTCTCTACGTTTGCGTCGATCATTACTTCCAAAAGTTCAGCAATAACATACTGACTATGTTCTATTTCTGTCGTTTGAATAAAATTGGTATACCCTGAAATATCAGGAATAAAAAATAAAGACTGTGCCATTGACTGTTTGTAACGTTCTATAAATATAGTCGATAATTTTCATCTTTCCTTAGGTCATTTTTATAAAAATAATGTCTTTTTCAATTCTTTAAGAATTGTATATTAGCTTCATGTTACATGAACTTAAAGACATTATCCGTTCTGCTAGAATTGCAAAAGAACAAAATATTAAAACTGCATTTGTTTCTGTAGTTTCTTTAGATGGTTCTTCTTATAGAAGGCCTGGTGTTCGAATGTCTGTTCAAGAAAATGGCAAAATGATTGGTGCTGTTAGTGGGGGTTGTGTAGAAAAAGAAGTTTTACGTCAAGCCCAAAGTGTTTTTGAAACCGATACGTCAAAGCTAATGATTTATGATGGCCGTTATCGTTTAGGTTGCGAAGGGATTCTCTATATTTTAATTGAACCCTTTGATCCTGAACTTGGTTTTTTTGAAGCTCTTGAAGAACAGCGAATTTCTAGAAAGGCCTTTACAATTTCAACAACGTATTCTAAAGAGGAATCTAAACGGTTTTGTGGAGAGTCTATCTTTTTTCTCAAAAAAAAACCTTTTTCTATCAATAAGAAAAATACAGATACCTCATCGCTAGATGTTTTTACCCAAACAATTCAACCAGGGTTCAAATTGGTGATCGTTGGCTCAGAACATGATGCTGTACAACTGTGTAAGTATGCCACTCTAACAGGATGGGAAGTTGATATTGTTGCACCTATTGACGACCCTAAAAAGATTGAAAATTTTC
>JAESUF010000130.1 GCA_016763215.1 Flavobacteriaceae bacterium | reverse complement strand
TGGATGAAATGTGTGCAACTTTGGGAGGTAGAGCAGCAGAGAAAGTTATTTTTAATAAAATTTCAACAGGAGCGCTAAGTGATCTTGAAAAAGTAACCAAACAAGCTCGTGCTATGGTTACCGTTTACGGTCTTAATGAAAGAGTAGGAAATATTACTTATTACGACTCTTCTGGAAATGACGCTTTTGTGAAGCCTTATAGTGAAGAAACTGCAAAAATAATTGATCAAGAGATCTCTAAGATGATTGAGATTCAATATAAAAGAGCTATTAGTATTTTAGAAGGCTACAAAGAACAATTAACAATCCTTGCTGAGTTGTTATTAGAAAAAGAGGTTATATTTAAAGAGGATTTAGTTAAAGTCTTTGGAGAAAGACCTTTTGAAAAAGAAGAATATCCAAAAAGTAAGGAAACAAACGAAGAACAATAATAATTAATTTTTTAATGAGTTTTTTTAAAAAATTATTCAGTAATATAAGATCATCCAAAGAAAATGCTGCTAAAATGCAGGAGGTACATTTGTCTTTGGATGATGCTTTTGTGCACAATTTTATTAATAAAGGGGGTAAATTTCTATACTGCATTACAGAAAAAGAAGTTGCCAACAATATCGATCGAATTGTAGAAGAAAATAAATGGAAAGGAGTAACCTGTATTGATAAAGGAATTAAGAAATACTTGAAAAAAGCCAAACTTAAAGTTAGCACTAATTTCGAGAAATCAATTCCCTTTTTTACAACCTGTGAACATTTAATCTCTGATAATGGTGACATCCTTTTTTCTTCCAACCAGCTAAGTACTCATAAGATTGCATCTTTGACTGATAACTTTATTGTGTTTGCAAGAACAAGCCAATTGGTTAAGAATACTGGGCAGGGACTTACAGGAATAAAATCAAATTTTAAAGAGAATATTCCTACCAACATTAGTGCTGTAAAGAACTACACTGTGGAAAAAAACGATGATAATTTTTTAAACTATGGCAATAGCAATTCTAAAGATTTATATTTGCTGCTATTAGAAGATTTATAGTATGAATAACCTTCTTGAGAGAAGTATTTCTGGGCTTGTATTTGTTGTTCTTTTTATAGGCGCAATTCTATATTCTAAAGAATCATACATTCTACTTATTTCGATTTTTGGACTTGTTAGTATTTGGGAGTTTTCAAAAATTATTCAATTAAAAAACAGCATTCCATATATTTTATTTGGAGCATTTATAGCAGCACCTTTTTTCGATTTTGATATCGAAACTAGCATGCCGATACTATTATTTGTTGCATTGACTGGCTCTATACAAATGATTTTTCATCTGTATAGTAAGCGGACTAATTATCCGTCTACGATTCTTCAACGGTTGGATACATCTATAAGATACATTGTGTTTTCTTTTGGGTTATTGATTTTATTACCAATTAAAGAAGGTGTTTACCAAGAATCTATTATTCTTTCATTGGTCTTGTTTATATGGACGAATGATAGTTTTGCTTATTTGGTGGGGAAGAATTTTGGAAAACGAAAACTATTTGAAAAAATCTCACCTAAAAAAACCATCGAAGGTTTTATTGGAGGAGTTGTTTTTACGGTGATTGTTGGAATTGTTATTTCGTATTATTTTGATATTCTTTCTATGGAGCAGTGGATTGTATTATCATTAATGACTTCAATTTTAGGAACTATTGGAGATTTAATAGAGTCAAAATTTAAAAGACAAGCGAACATTAAAGATAGCGGTAAGATTATGCCTGGACATGGAGGTTTATTAGACCGATTAGATAGCTTGTTATTTGTTGCTCCCTTTGTATATTTGTATATCCATTATTTAATTTAAGAAAATGCTGCATTTTCATCGAGAAGGTTACAAAATTATTGCAATAACATCTGTATTTGTTGTTGCTGGTATATTCCTTTCAGAACAATTTATCGAAATCGTATGGTTATTAAAAACCATTCAAGTCCTTTTGCTATTTTTTCTAATTATAATCTTACAGTTTTTTAGAAACCCGAGTAGAAATACAGCAATCAATGATCAACAAATTATTGCCCCTGTAGATGGGAAAGTAGTGGTTATTGAAGAAGTAGAAGAACCAGAGTATTTTAAAGATAAAAGATTACAAGTATCTATTTTTATGTCGCCTATTAATGTGCATGTAACTCGTTATGCATTAGGAGGTATTGTAAAATATAGTAAGCATCACCATGGAAAATACTTGGTAGCTTGGCATCCCAAAGCATCTACTGAAAACGAAAGAACAACCATTGTTGTTGAAAACTCATCTTTTGGCCCCGTATTGTATAGACAGGTTGCTGGAGCTTTGGCAAAACGAATTGTAAATTATGCAAAAGAAGGAGAGGAAGTTGTACAGGGAACTGATGCTGGATTTATAAAGTTTGGAAGTAGAGTAGATATATTCTTACCTTTAAATACAAAATTAAACGTTAAGATTGGAGACAAGGTTAAAGGAGGAGTGCAAGTAATTGCCGAAAAATAAATGAATATTAGTTTAGACAAAGAGTTTAAAGAATCTTTCAATCAGATATCTGCATTGCAAGAGAATTTGTCTCCAGATATAATGCTTAAGTTATATGCTTATTATAAACAAGCAATTTCTGGCGATATTTTATCTTTTGAAGGAGAACAGGATGTTCGTAAGGGATTCAAGTTTAATGCTTGGAAGCAATTGAACGGGATGTCTCAAGAGAAAGCAAAGGAAGAGTATATAAACTTGGCAAAAACTATTTTAATAACGAAAACAAATCTTGAGTCATGAAAAAAGTAAGTACCTTAATTCTTGTATTTTTAATAGCTTTCCAGTTTACCTCATGTAAGTCAGATAAGAAGGAAGAGAAAAAAGAAGCAACCAAAAAAGAAGAAGTTTCTCATGCTGCTTTTAATGTAAGCAAGGCGACTAATTTAGTGGAATGGACTGCTTATAAGACCACTGAGAAAATTCCTGTAAAAGGAAAATTTAAAAAAGTAAACATTACTTCCGGTGGTGAAGGAAACACAATAAAAGAAGCAATTAATAATACGGAGTTTGATATTCCTGTCAGTAGTCTTTTCTCGAATGATTCTAGTAGAGATTTTAAACTTAAAAAGTTTTTCTTTGGTGCAATGGAGAATACGAGGTTGCTATCTGGAAAATTGGTTATTGAAGATGATGCCAAAGGATATGCTTCTATTACGATGAATGGAGTAACACAAAAACTGCCGTTTACATACACTATTAATGGAAAAGAATTTATGATGTCTACGTCTATGGATGTTTTAAATTGGAATGCTAAATCGGCTGTTGATTCATTACATGAAGAGTGTAAAGAATTACATAAAGGAGCAGATGGAGTTAGTAAAACTTGGTCTGAAGTAGCAATTAATATTTCTACAACCTTTAAATAAGAAATACAAAAATTATATAAAATATACATCCGCCTATTGGCGGATTTTTTTATAGGCTTTAATTCCATTCATAGGATTTAAGACAGTCGTGCTGAATTAATTCAAGGAGTTTTTTACAATTATATTTCTGTCTAATGTTTTGAAACTAAATTGATAAGAGCACTTTCTAATTTTTTGAACTTAAATTGAAAACCATGCTGTTGAATTTTTTCAGAAGAAATTCTGCTACCATACACAAGGATTCTAGCCATTTCCCCAAAGACAAGTTTTAAAATAAAACTCGGAACAGCTAAGGAAATGTAGGGGTATTTAAAAGTTTTTGCAATTGCTTTTGAAAATGATTTACTGGTTTGATGGTCTGGAGCAACAGCATTATATGCCCCTTCTAATGATTTGTCTTCTATGGCTTTGCTATACAATTCACATAAATCATCAATATGAATCCAAGGCATGTATTGATTTCCATTTCCTAGCGGCATCATAATGGGTGTTTTCATCTTAGTTAAAGCACCGCCATCTTTACTTAAAACAATACCTGTTCTTAAAACAACAGTTCGGATAGCGTCTTTTTTAAACTGAAAAGCAGATTCTTCCCAAAGTCGACAAACTTCTCCTAAGAAATCATTTGCTGGCGGGGTATTCTCTTCGAAAATTGTATCTGAAGTACTAGCCCCATAGTAACCCACACCTGAAGCAGAGATAAAGCCCTTTATAGGAACTCGTAATTTTTTAATTGTATTACAAAGTAAAGAAGTCGATGCAACTCTACTATCAATAATTTCTTGCTTTCTTTTTTTAGACCATCTTTTGTCTGCAATTCCTACTCCAGCAAGATGAATAATATAATCTAAATCTTTAAAAGCATTTTCGTCTATTGAATGCTGGTCAACATTCCAAAGAAATGTTTTGTATTGACTATTTGATTTTTTATGTCTACTAAGAATTCGAACCTCAAACCCTTTAGATTGTAAAAGGGAAGATAATTTCTGTCCAATAAGACCTGTTCCACCAGTAATCAATACTTTATGCATTTTATAAAAATACAAAAACCACTATCAATGTTGATGGTGGTTTTATTAAATATTATTTTTAAAGAAATTATTTAATTTCTTTCATCGTGTTGTTAATCAGGGTTTTTAAATGATTTTTGTGTGCTTTTGTAGACAGGTTTCCTGTCCCATTACTTACCCAAATTCTAATGTTCTTTAAATTATAGATGGCCATAGATTGTGAGGCAACAGTAAATCTAGCTGCAGCTCTACCTGTAACCATACTAATTAATCTCTTCACATACACTGCCTGTAAATTCTGACGGAAAGAATTAATACTTCCATAAACATCTGGTTTAAACATTGCATTGTTTAAATCTGTCATGAACGTAGATAGTTTGTATTTGTTTCCATACAATTCTGAATCAGAAAGTCTTTGCAATGTATTAGGATGCATAATGTGAGCTAGAACTCTTGTTTGGTATCCTAAAACTTGCGCATGAATTTTTGGATCTTCTGGGCCGCCGAAGAAATTGTACCCTCTTCTTTGTCTTGCTAAGTAGTTGTAAACCTCATTTGGAGCTTTAAAAGCATTCGGAGCAAATACATATTTTTTCAATGCATTAAAAGCTCTTTTTTGATCCACTAAACTAACAGGTGTGTAAGGTTGAGTCCCTCCATCTTGACCGTAGGTAGATCTATCTACATAAACACCTCCAATAAGTCTAGAAATAACACCACCAGCAATTGCAGATTGGTTGTTTATTGTATAGTAAGCTCTTCTTAGATCTTCATAAGTTTCTCCCTTTTTGGTAAACTTACTTTTTAGATCTTTCATCATAGTATTTACCAATTCAAATCTATTAATTGAGTACGTAATTGGGTCATTAGATAAATCACCAATCATTACACGAGGATCAATTGCTTTTCCAGGAGAACGCATGTCGTCTGCATCGTTTCCGAAAATTAATTTCGGTTCAGTTGATCTTTTTAATAAAGTATTTCTTTCTCCTTTGCCTTTGAAATCAGTATATCCAAATTGTATTGCCCAAACATCGTAAGGACCTACATTCATATCGTAATACTGACCTTGTTTTGTTCGGTCATTGGTAATGTTAATTCCCGCATAATCCATTACAGATCCGGTTAATGCTTTTCCTTTAATAAAGTTAGCATCTGCTAATTGAGCAGGAGAAAATAACTGACTTGCTTTCATATTGTGGTTCAATCCTAAAGTATGCCCAACTTCGTGCATAATTAAAGATTTCATTCCTTCTTTTCTTAATGTTTCCATGTCTAAGTCAGAAGCTCCAGTAGCATGTAAAACTGCATTTCCAAGCAATAAGTTTTCATGCACTACGTGTCCAGCAGAACAGAACATAAAATTATTTCTTTCTTGGAACTTTTTAATTTCTAATTCCTCTTCAGTCTCTAACTTCATATTTGAGCTAGCATTATTGTATAATTGGTCCGCAAATACTCTGTTTGTAAAATGTACAAATTCAAGCATAATGTCAGCACCTAAAATCTCTCCAGTTCTTGGGTTTACAAAACTAGGTCCGTAACCACCAAAAGGAGGGTTTGGAGAAGATGTCCAACGCAATACATTGTAACGTACGTCACCTGCATCCCAATCAGCATCGTCTGGTTGTACTTTTACCGCCATAGCATTTCTAAATCCTGCTTTTTCAAAAGCTACATTCCAAGCTAAAACACCTTCTTTAATAGTCTCTCTCCATTCTATTGGCGTTGAGTTTTCTATCCACCAAGTGATTGGGGTAACTGGTTCTGAAATGGCTGCATTTGGGTTCTTTTTTATCAATTTCCATCTGTGAATGAAATCACGATAATTGATGGTACCCGTATTTGTCATATCGTTGGTTTGTGTTAAGAAATAACCAACTCTTGCATCATCCATTCTAGGAGCATAATCACTTTTAGGCATATTCATAAACGTATGAAAAACCTTGATGGAAACATTTCTAGCATCCGTGATCGCATTAGAACCACCACCTAAAACGGTTGGGTTGTTATACACATACTCTGTCTTAATATTTGTGTTTTCTGGGTAGTTTTTAATTTCATTAATCTTTGATTTGTTCTTGTCAAAACGACCTAAACTAAATGCAAATGGAGATTGACCTGGTAATCTTGGGGCTTTAATCCTCGTAAAAGTTTCAGAGAGAAACAATCCATTAGCATCTATTAAATATTCTCCTTTCTTATCATCGGAAGCAAGAATTTTACCACTGGTAATTGTTCCAATACTTGTATTTGCTTCAGAAGACTTAGAAATAGCATTTTTATGATCAAAATAGAAACTTGTGTTTGGTGCCACAAATTCAATTTTATTAAAGTATTTTTTTACTTGAAAAACAGTTGATCCTTGGTATGCTCCTCTAAAGTGACCTACTTCAGTAACACCGTCAGCAATTTGAGAGAAATAAATAAAATCTTTATTAAACTGTTCTTCTTTGACTAATAATTTTATTGCACCTGTAACTGTGTCTTGGTAAATGGTAAATAAACCTTCAATTTTTTCACTGCTTTTTGTTAAACTAGCAATAGTTTTTTTTGCCTTTTTAGGTTTTGGCGCCGGTTTTACAACTTGTTCAGTTTTGCCTTTCTTCTTTTTGCGCTTCTTTCTTTGTGCATCTGTATCTTGTATGCCTACAATGGCAAATAGTAAGATAAAAGACCAAAGAATGCGTAGATTTTTAAAATTCGCTGTTTTCATAATTGTTTGGTTTGATTTAATGAACTAGCAATATAATTCTTAGTTAGCTTTTTTCCTGTTAAGGATTTTATAAAATACATGTCTTTTTAAAAAAAGGCACGCAATTTATAAATGAAATGTCTTTGGTAATTTAAAAAAATAGTTAACCTGTATCTTTGTTAATTCTTATGCCAAGGTATGGCATGTACAAATGTTTTCTATGAAAAGTTTTTTAAGGAAGTTTTTTTTGTCATTGTTGATAGTTGCGACTTTTCAATCCTGTTTTCGTATGCGAACATCCAACAGGAAAACAAAAATAATTTTCAAAGAGCAAAAAGCAGCTGTTCAAATTAAAAACTATGATTTACAAACTGTAACGTACCCAGTCCGTGTAGTCAGTGGTGAATACGATGCTAGAAAAGAGATCGCGATATTTTTTGTGCACGGTGCCCCTGGGGCTTCCGATAATTATT
>JAESUF010000129.1 GCA_016763215.1 Flavobacteriaceae bacterium | reverse complement strand
CATTAAGAGTATTATCGGTATTGATTTAAATTCCTATGCTCCTTATCCAATTGTAGATGGTAAAGGAAGTAATGGTGGTTATTGCGGACCTGCTGTAAAACCTATTGCGATGCATATGCTAAAAGATTTAGCTCAGCATCCTGAAATTGGTAAAGTCCCTCTTTCTGGAATTGGCGGTATTGAAACATGGCGAGACGTGGTGGAGTTTATCTTATTGGGTGCTACTTCAGTACAAGTATGTACTGCTGTAATGCACTATGGATTTGGTATTGTTCGTGAAATGGAAGCTGGTTTGCGTCAGTTTATGGAAGAAAAAAATTATACTACAATTTATGATTTCGCTGGCAAAGCATTACCGAATGTTACTGAGTGGAAACATTTAAATTTAAAACACAAAGTAGTTGCAGAAATCAACCCAGACAAATGTGTTGGTTGTGATTTGTGCTATATCTCTTGTGATGATGGAGCACATCAAGCCATTGCTTTGTCTGACGACCCTACGAATAGAATCCCTACCATCATTGAAGAAAACTGTGTTGGCTGTAATCTATGCTCTTTGGTCTGCCCTGTGGAAGATTGTATTACCATGGTTCAAAGAGATGATGGTACCGAACATACTACTTGGAATGAGCGAACGCTAAATGATGATATTCCTACAACTTTTGATGATGATAGAGCTGGTGGTAAAGGGCATTTTGTGCCTAAACCTTCGGATGCATTAAAAAAAGCATAACAATATTTTGTTGTATCTTTTCAATTGCTAATTGAAAAAGAGAAACCATGCTAGAAAAAGTATATGGTAGTGCCGTCTTTGGCATTGAAGCTACCACCATTACTGTTGAAGTAAATATTGACAAAGGAATCGGGTACCATTTGGTTGGTTTGCCCGACAATGCGGTACGAGAAAGCTCCTATCGAATTTCGGCCGCACTAAAGAACAATGGGTACAAACTCCCTGGAAAGAAAATAACCATCAATATGGCACCTGCCGACTTACGCAAAGAAGGTGCGGCTTATGATTTGACACTAGCCCTTGGAATTCTAACCGCATCTCAGCAGATTCAATCTAAAGGAATTGGAAAATACATCATCATGGGAGAGCTTTCTTTAGATGGCAGTTTGCAACCTATTAAAGGCGCTTTACCAATTGCTATCAAAGCAAAAGAAGAAGGTTTTCAGTATTTCATTTTACCCAAAGAGAATGCAAAAGAAGCTGCTATTGTTGAAGGTTTAAATGTACTGGGAGTTTCAACCATTCAAGAAGTCATTCAACATTTTAATGGCAACCAAAAAATTGAACCCACTCACGTAGACATTAAAATGGAATTCTATAAAAACATCGATTTTCCTGAGTTTGATTTTTCTGATGTAAAAGGACAAGAATCCATTAAACGATGCATGGAGATTGCGGCTACTGGAGGACATAATATTATCCTTATCGGTCCGCCCGGATCTGGAAAAACAATGCTAGCAAAACGGCTCCCTTCTATTCTGCCTCCCATGACTCTGCAAGAAGCCTTAGAGACCACTAAGATTCATTCTGTGGTCGGAAAAACAAAAAATCACGGATTGCTGTATGAACGTCCGTTCCGTTCCCCTCATCATACTATTTCTGATGTTGCACTCGTTGGTGGCGGACAGTATCCTCAGCCAGGAGAAATTTCCTTATCACACAATGGGGTCTTATTTTTGGATGAATTACCTGAGTTTAAACGAACCGTTTTGGAAGTGATGCGTCAACCTTTAGAAGATAGGGAGGTCACCATTTCCAGAGCGCGATTTACTGTAACCTACCCGAGTAGTTTTATGCTAGTTGCCAGCATGAATCCGAGTCCCTCTGGATTTTTCAATGACGGGAAGAACCCTCTAGCCAGTTCACCTCAAGAAATGCAACGCTATTTAGGCAGAATTTCGGGGCCTTTATTAGACAGAATTGACATTCATATTGAAGTGACGCCCGTGCCCTTTGATAAATTGTCGGAAGAACGAAAAGGCGAATCGAGTGTAGACATTCGAAAGCGGGTAACTGCTGGTCGAGAAATTCAATCGCAACGATTTCAAGAGTTTGAGAACATTCATTACAACGCACAAATGAATGTAAAACAGATCCGACAATTTTGCAAGCTTTCTGATGAAAGCAAAAATTTACTCAAAACTGCAATGGAAAAATTAAACCTCTCTGCAAGAGCCTATGATAGAATCCTCAAAGTTTCTAGAACTATTGCCGATTTAGAAAATGTGCGAGATATTTCTCCAAATCATATTTCTGAAGCCATTCAGTATCGAAGTTTGGATCGAGAAGGTTGGTTGGGGTAAAGTGGTTTTATATATTTGAGGTCTATCAAAACTCACTTTCATACAACACTATCGAACCATATTATGCGTACAATAAAAGAATTAACTATGACGTAAATCAACATCGCTATTAGGTAGTAAAATGGGACTTAATCAAAAGATTAATATACTAAATGGCTGAAAGATTTTTTTCTAAAATATTTTCTTTCACAAAATCAAACAACACAATACCTTCTTTATCAATTTCTAGTAATTTAACTTTGTGAATGGTATTAACTAATAAAGGATCCCAACCTGTTTTAACCCTTACATTATTTTCAGTATAACCATGTATACACCCGTTTATATTATCTCTTTCAAACAATACATCATGTGTAATCCCTAACTGACTTTTGTAAAAAGCAAACTGCTTCTTGTCTGATAATTCTTTAATAATTTCTCTTCGTTTTAATTTCTCTTCTTTAGAAACGAGCCCTTCTATAATGCTATAAGCTGGGGCTTGAGATTTGGCAATAAAATATTTTACACGGATATTAGAAATTTCTAAATTAGATAAAAAATGAAAAGAATCTAAAAAAAATTCTTCTGTCTCTCCTGGTAAAACCAACAGTTATGTCAACAGAAATGTAGACATGAGGAATTAAATTGTTAATGTTTTTTATTAAATCTTTAAACTGTTCCCGTTTATAGGGTTTAGGTATTAGTTTTAATACCTCATTATTTGCACTTGTCAATTCTAAATTAAAGAAGGGCGCAAATCTTTTTGAATTTTTAAAAAACATTAGTGTTTCATTACTAATCGAAGGAGTAGAAATTGTAGAAAACCTAATTCGCTCGATTCCTCCTGTTTTATCTAACCTTTTCATCAGGTCTAAAAAAGTATGTTCATGTTCTAAATCTCCTAATTCGCCCTTTCCAAAATCTGCAACATTATCTCCTCCTATAGTGATTTCTTTAATGCCATTTGATGCAATTTGTTCTGCATTATTAATAATATTTGACAATGAATCACTTGTAGAAGGTCCAACTTTAGCTGGAACTTCACAAAAATTACAATTATAATTACATCCAGATTGAACATTTAAGATAATTTCTTTTTTTGTAGCAATTAATTTTGAAAACCAACCTTTTTGCCTTACCAACAGATAGTAGGAAATTAAAAATGAATGAAATAAGAATACAAATAACATCACAATACTCTCGTTGATACTTAAATCATCATCAGCAAAAAACTTATGAGCCATTAAAAAAAGAACTCCTAAAAAAGCGATAACAAGCGGAATAATCGAGTATCTATTTCTCTTAGACAATAGAAAAGAGCCCAAAACACTTATAAAAGCAGAAAAAATCACAACTAAAGGACCCCATTGATGATCATTTATGACAAGTTTTGTAGATATTTCTGGAATCAACTCATAAAGTGAATCAATCTCAAACACCACTAAGATGTTAAAAATAAAAATAATCAACGTAAAATAAACTGCCAATTTGGTAATTAGAAAAAATACAGGAGTAGGCTTGTTTGATTGAAGTATCATATCATTGAGGGATATAGAATATACCCTAAGATACACATAAAAAAGGGAGGGCTAATATTGTTCGTATTAGAAAGTTAAAAACCTCAAGAAAAAGAATTATCAGATTTGTTAGATATGGTTTGTAAGAAGGCTTAACAACCTTCAAGGAGATGTTACAAATGGGTAACACACCTATTATTCTTCAATGAAGAGAATAGAAAGGGCGTTGGTACATAGATGATTCAATAAAACAGTTTAAGTACAGATAAACCAAACTCAAATGTTCTTTTATCACGAAATTTGAAATGATAAAACCATATATTTGTTTGTATATAACTAGTTGATATTTAATATGTAAGCCTTTTGGTATTCATTCCAATTTTATGTTTCATTCGAATTTTTATTGGTTCTAAAAATCTAGGAGATTTTAAATGGACGCAGGGAATTGAAAAGCGATAAACTGTTCGATTGAAATCGTTGAGAGTGCACTCTCAAAACGGTTGAAACGTTAAACAGTTTACCTAAGGTATTGAAAATAAAGGAGAAAGTCAAGTCTAGTATACCAACAAACATGCTAACAAGATGATGCCGATTTGAGCTAAGAGCTATTTTCAATGGCTTGTGATTTTTAGAAAAGGTTTGACTCGAATGAATCCTTTGCTTTTAAGACAATCCATATAAAGCGCATATAGTTCATCTTAAAAGAAAAAAAACAGGAATGAATGCACGCTACTAGCGGCTTACATACTCCGTATTTTTCAGTTTATAAAACCAGGACAGTACTTAAAACTAAATCCTAACAATTTAAGAAGAAAGAAGAAAAGAAAAACCAAAATACTAAACACAACAGCCCATATAAATAATAGCTAGGATAGTTCCTATTTAGAAAATTTACCTATTTTTATTAAAAAATTGAAAACCTATAAAGTTCAAGGCTATAAAACGCTACTATTCATATAGGTATCAGTTCTATGTAAGCTGAAAAAAATCGAGAATGAAAAAATTTTTAGGAATAATATTGTTAACTTTTATTGCTATTTCGTGCAAAGGACAATCTAACTCTAATGCTGAAAGGAATGTTGGCGGACCGTGTCAAGATTGCGAAGCAGTTTTGGATTTAAAAATATTGAATGTTAAACCAAAAGCGACTGATACATTACCAGGTTTTGAAAACAATGAGCCTAAAGTTAAAATAACAGGAACTGTATTTCAAAAAGACGGAAAAACACCAGCGGAAAATATCTTACTCTATATATATCACACAGATAGAAATGGAATTTATCAGCCGAGTGAAAAACCTATTAGTTGGGAAAAAACTCACGGACAATATCGTGGATGGTTAAAAACAGGTAAAGATGGGAAATTCACTTTTTACACTTTTAGACCAGCACCATATCCCGAAGTCCAAGAACCTGAACATATTCATATTTATGTAAAAGAACCTAATACTATCCCATATTATATTGATAGTTATTTTTTTGATAGCGACCCAAAACTTACAACAGAAAAAAAGCAATCTCAGAAAAACAGAGGTGGCTCTGGAATTGTAAAACTTGAAAAAAAAGATGGAATTTGGACAGCGAACAGAAATTTGATTTTAGGCTTGAATATTCCTGATTATGAATAAAAAACGTTGCACAACACCGTGTATAATTCATTGCTAGTACTCGCCTACTTACGAAAATCCTCGCGGATTTTCTATTTGGTGTGTATTTGCTAATTTAGTTGCTGAAACACGCAACGAAATCATACACAAACACGTTGTAAAACATTTTGACGAATAGTTATATTCTTACTTGTCATACATAAATCAAAACTTTTTTGCATATATAATATTTTTAATTAAAAATATTATATTAATCGTATACGATATATTATATTTGTAATTATGTTGAAAAAAATCATTTTTAAAGATGAGGTCAAAAAAATCCTCTTAGAACATATCCTTACAGGCAATATAAAACCAGGAGAACGAATTTCACTTCCTACAATAGCTAAAGAATTAGAGTTAAGTGTGACACCAATTCGCGAGGCCTTAACCCAATTATCTGAAACTGGTATTGTCACTTACATCGCCAACAGAGGTTTTTTTGTTATCGAACTGTCTATAAAAGAAGCTAAAGAGATTTATGACTTGATGGCAGTTCTAGAAGGTAATGCTGTGAAAAAATCATTCTACAATAGTCAACAATTAGAAGAACTGAGAATCATTAATTCAGCCTTTGAAAAGGCTAAAAGTGCCATAGAAATGTTGGACTATGATAGGCTATTTCATCAAAAACTTATTGAAACTTATAACAACGAATCGGCTATTAAAATAATTGAAAACTTAAGAGTAAGAATTAGTCTGTATGATTATGCCTTTTGGAGTGAAGACCAAAAAATGGTATCCATAGAGATGCACGAAAAGATTATTCGCTTTTTAGCTTCAAATGACATTATATCTGCGGTAACTCTTGTAGAAAACAATTGGATACAAGGTGTTCAATACATTATCGATAAGCTTGAAAAAAATCAATCAAAATAATCATGCTTACACTTTGGGTAAACAGTCCATTTGTAAGAAAATTGAATTTAAATTATGAAAAAATTACTGTATTTAACAATTTGCTTCGTTTTATTGTTTAGCTGTAAAAGGGAAGAAAAACAAACGCTTTCACCAGAAGTTCTAGAAATTAAAAACACCATACTAAAACAACAGGAACTATTTGATGCGCCCGGTATAGCGTTTGGGATGATTAAAAACGACACTATTGTTTATGCGGATGCGCATGGCGTTAAGAGTCTAGATACAAAGGAGCCCATGACGACCAGTTCCTTATTTCATATGGCATCTGTTTCTAAACCTTTTGTAGCAACAGCCATTGTTCAATTAATGGAGCAAGGAAAAATTGATCTAGATCAAAAGCTAATCTATTATCTTCCATATTATACTATGGCAGACGAGCGGTATAAAGATATTACCATTAAGCATATGCTCACGCATACCTCTGGAATACCAAATATAGATGACTATGAATGGGATAAACCCCAATACGATGATGGTGCAATAGAACGTTATGCCAGAAGTCAAAAAGCCTTTAAACTCGATTTCACACCAGGTGAGAAATATAGTTACAGTAATCCCGCATTTGATATTCTATGCGATGTTATCGCAAAGACTTCTGAGATGACGTTTGAAGACTATATGAAAAAGAACATCTTCGAACCTATTGGTATGAAGAACAGTACCTTCTTTAAACCTGAGGTGCCAAAAAATCTGGCAACCCAACCTCATGTGTTAGGAGATAGCTTGCAAATAGTGGTTAGTGAAATATACCCTTACAATAGAAGGCATGCAGGAAGTTCTACCTTACATTCTAATGTTGAGGATATGCTGTTGTGGGCGAGAGTATATTTAAATAAAGGAAGTATCAATGGTAAACAAATTTTCAGCGAGGAGTCTTATGAGTTATTGACAAGTGTTCATTCACCAGAAGGCCAAAGAAAAGTATGCTTAAGTTGGTTTTTGGGCAAAATGAATGATTCAGAAATATATAACCATTCAGGACAAGACACAGGCTATAAAACTTTCTTTGGTTTTATGCCAGAGCATAAATCTGCAGTTGTAATGATGACCAATACAGACAAATTTTGGATCACAAACATTGCAGCGAGCACCTTAAAAAATTCGGTATTCAATGACACTCTTAGGTCAAAAAGACCTATTCACTATAAACTCAAAGACTATATCCTTAAAGATGGAATTGATAAAGTGAAAGAAATTTATTATGCTGAAGAGAAAAAATCGCCACAGAATTATACTTTCGAAGGTGGTGACATTGATGACTTAGGCTATTGGTTGATTGACAGAAATCATTTGAAAAAAGCATTAGATATATTTATGTTTAATACAGAATTACAACCAGAAGAGGCAGGATGGGTCGATAGTGTAGGTGATGCTTATAAAGAAATGGATAGTATTGATTTGGCAATAAAGTGGTACAAAAAAGCACTTGAAATGAAACCCAATCAAGATTTCTCTAGAAATAAGCTAAATGAGTTACTAAAAATAAACTCTACTGAATAAAAAAAACGTTTTACAACAAAGTATATAATTTATTGCTAGTTCTAGTCTACTTACGAAAATCCTAGCGGATTTTCTATTCGGTTTGTATTTACTAAATTAGGTGCTTAAAACACGCAACCAATCTTATACAAAACCGTTGTACGTAATT
>JAESUF010000128.1 GCA_016763215.1 Flavobacteriaceae bacterium | reverse complement strand
GGTACAGGAATAACGATAACCACTACAGGGTATACAATCTCAGGTGCACAATCTGGGAATTATACCTTAACCCAGCCAACCTTATCAGCCGACATTGCTGCTGTTACTTTAACAGTAACTGGACTAACAGGCGATAATAAAGTATATGATGGAGCGATTACCGCAACAGTGAGTGGAACAGCTGCATTATCAGGAGTTATTGGAGGCGATGTTGTAACTTTAGGAGGGACATCAGTGTATACCTTCGGATCAGCAAACATCGGTACAGGAATCACAATTACAACGACAGGTTATACACTATCTGGAGCACAATCTGGGAATTATACTTTAACCCAACCAACTTTATCAGCGGATATTACTGCCAAAGAGCTTACGGTTATTGGATTAACAGGTGATAACAAAATTTATGATGGAACCACAGTTGCAACGGTAAGTGGAACAGCTGCTCTATCAGGAGTTGTCGGAGGTGATGTTGTAACTTTAGACGGAACGCCAACCTTTATTTTTGCAAGTTCAAACATCGGTACGGGAATCACAATTACCACAACAGGAGTTACGCTTTCTGGAGCAGGTTCGGGAAACTATACCTTAACCCAACCAACCTTATCAGCCGACATTACTGCAGCTAGTTTAACAGTAACAGCTTTAATAGGGGATGATAAAATTTATGATGGAACCACATCTGCAAGTGCTAGTGAAATACCAATTTTATCCGGAATCATTGGAGGTGATGTAGTAACTTTAGGAGGTACAGCAGTCTATACTTTTGCAAGTGCAAACATCGGCACAGGAATCACAATCACTACCACAGGTTATACAATCTCAGGTGCACAATCTGGGAACTATATGCTTACCCAACCGACGCTTTCAGCCGACATTACCGCAAAAGAACTAACGGTTACAGGACTTACTGGCGATAACAAGGTATATGATGGAACGACTACTGCAACGGCAAGCGGAACAGCTGCTTTGTCAGGAATTATCGGAGGTGATGTTGTAACTTTAGGCGGTACAGCAGTGTACACTTTTGTAAATGCAAACATAGGCACAGGAATCACAATTACCACTACAGGTTATACACTTTCAGGCGCACAATCTGGAAATTATACCTTAACCCAACCAACGCTTTCAGCCGACATTACTGCAGCAACTTTAACGGTTACAGGACTTACTGGCGATAACAAAATATATGATGGAACAACGACTGCAACGGCGAGTGGAACAGCTGCATTATCAGGAATTATCGGAGGTGATGTTGTAACTTTAGGCGGTACAGCAGTCTATACCTTTGGAAGTGCAAACATTGGTACAGGAATCACAATTACCACAACAGGTTATACGCTTTCAGGCGCACAATCTGGGAATTATACGCTTACTCAACCAACGCTTTCAGCCGATATCACCGCCAAAGAACTAACGATTACAGGACTTACTGGTAACAATAAAGTATACGATGGAACGACCACGGGATCAGCATCAGGAACAGCTGCTTTGTCAGGAATTATCGGAGGTGATGTTGTAACTTTAGGAGGTACAGCAGTCTACACGTTTGCAAGTGCAAACATTGGTACAGGAATCACAATTACCACAACAGGTTATACAATCTCAGGTGCACAATCTGGGAATTATACGCTTACGCAACCGACGCTTTCAGCCGCTATCACCACAAAAGAACTAACAGTTACAGGACTTACTGGCGACAACAAAGTATATGATGGAACGACTACTGCAACGGCAAGTGGAACGGCGGTATTATCAGGAATCATTGGAGGTGATGTTGTAACTTTAGGCGGTACTGCAGTCTATACGTTTACAAGTTCAAACATAGGTACAGGGATCGCAATCACTACCACAGGTTATACAATTTCTGGAGTGGGTTCAGGAAACTATACATTGACTCAACCTTCCTTAGCAGCCAATATTACAGCGGCGAATTTAACAGTTACAGGCCTTACGGGAGATAATAAAGCATACGATGGAACGACAGTAGCAACGGCAAGTGGAACAGCTACTTTATCAGGAATCATCGGAGGTGATGTAGTTACTTTGGGTGGAACACCAGTGTATGTATTTGCAAGTCCAAATGTAGGAACAGCAATTACCATTACCACAACAGGGTTTACAATTTCTGGAGTAGATTTTGGAAACTATGCACTTACCCAACCGACTTTATCAGCAGATATTCTCTCACCAAGTGTCGCATTTACAAGTACAAGTTCTTCAGGGTTGGAGAGTGTAGCTTCTGCAAATATTACAGTAGATCTTTCAGGGCCAAGTAATTTAACGGCGACTGTAGACTATCTTATATCGGGAACAGCTACAGGAAGTGGAACAGATTATACCTTAGCCAACGGAACCTTAACGTTTATACCAGGAGATGTTAGTGAAACAATAACCATTGCAAGTATTGTAGATGATGCAATATTAGAAGCGAATGAAACCGTGATCATAATATTATCGAACCCAATCAATGCAACGTTTGGAGTAAATAGGATGCATACGTATACAATTACAAACAATGACGCTGCTGCAGTAACAATTGCTGATGTAAGTGGGAATGAAAATGATGGCGTGATTACCGTAACTGCTACTCTAGACAATCCGGTTCAAGGAGGTTTTACGGTAGAGGTAAGTACGACTGATGGAACAGCTACAATTGTAGACAGTGACTACACAGCAGTTGTAGGTCAAACCTTGACTTTTGCAGGAACGGTAGGAGAAACGCAGACGTTTACCATCACCCCAACAGGAGATACTACTTTAGAAGCAGACGAAACGTTGACAGTAACCCAAAGTAATTTATCAGCAACAACCCTTGGAGTTGTTATTATAGACGGAGCTACAGTAACAATCAATAATGATGACAGTGCCGAAGTAACAATTGCAGATATCTCAGGAAATGAAAATGATGGAGTTATTACAGTAACCGCTACTTTAGACAATGCTGTACAAGGAGGGTTTACGGTTGATGTAAGTACAACTGATGGAACAGCCACAGTAGGCGATGGAGATTACGGAGCTGTTGTAAGTCAAACCTTAATTTTTACTGGAAATGCAGGAGAAACGCAGACGTTTACCATCACCCCAACAGGAGATACTACCTTAGAAGCAGACGAAACATTGACAGTAAGTCAAAGTAATTTATCAGGGACAACTCTTGGAGTTGTCATCACAGATGGGGCTACAGTAACAATCAGCAATGATGATAGTGCCGAGGTAACAATCGCCGACATCTCAGGGAATGAGAATGATGGCGCAATTATAGTCACAGCGACCTTAGACAATGCTGTACAAGGAGGATTTACAGTTGATGTAAGTACTGCTGATGGAACAGCCACAACAGCAGATATTGATTATAGTGCTGTGATAAGTCAACTCTTAACCTTTGCAGGAAACGCTGGCGAGACACAAACTTTTACAGTCACTCCAACGGATGACACGAAATTAGAAACGAACGAAACATTAACGGTAAGTCAAAGTAATTTATCAGCAACCACTTTGGGTGTTGTTATAACAGATGGTGCAATTGTTACGATTGATAATGATGATAGTACCTCTATAACAATCGATGATATTACAGGGAATGAAGCAGATGGGACAATTAATATTGTTGCTACCTTAGGGAATGCAGTACAAGATGGTTTTGCTTTGCATGCAACAACTATTGACGGAACAGCAGTTGCAGCAAGTGACTTTACAGCCTTATCTGATCAATTAGCGGCTACCTTTACAGGAGCAGCAGGAGAAGTACAAAATATTATTTTAACTCTAACAGATGATACAGTTGGAGAATCGATAGAGCAATTAACAATGATGTTATCTTCGATAAGTGGAACAACAGTAGGGTCTAGTATTGATATTACAGATACAGCAACAGTGACTATTACCGATGACGATGCTCCAGTAGTAACAATGGTAAGTGTTCCTACAGATGGCAATTATGGAATAGGAGATAATTTAGACTTTACAGTCACTTTTACCAACCCGGCAAGTAGTACCGGAAGTCCATTCATTCCAATAACGATTGGAACAACAACAGTACAAGCGGTGTTAAATGGTACAGTAAGTAATGCACTAACAGCCAACTTCCGATACACGGTAGTGGAAGGGAATTTGGATACTGATGGTATTGCCGTTGGAACAGATATTAACTTAAACGGAGGGACTATTTTAGGATCAAGTAATATTCCTGCAATCTTAACATTAAACAATGTTTCGAGTACAGCAAATGTGAATGTGGATGGAATAAAACCAACAGTTGTTATTACAACAAATGCTGCAGACCCAACCAATATTCCTTTTACAGCAACCTTTACCTTTAGTGAAGATGTTACAGGGTTTGACATGGCAGACATTACTGTTGGCAATGGATCGGCAGGAGCTGTAAGCATGGTAAGTGCAAGTGTTTATACTTCTATTATAACCCCAACAACGGATGGAACAGTAACTGTTGATGTCGCAGCAGATGTTGCTCAAGATGCAGTAAACAATAACAATGTTGCTGCCGTACAGTACTCTGTATTGTATGATGCAACCAATCCAACGATTG
>JAESUF010000127.1 GCA_016763215.1 Flavobacteriaceae bacterium | reverse complement strand
ACATGATCTTTTACTTTTTGCATTAAAGCCAAAAGTACATGTTGAACTAAAGGTCCACCACTTGGAGCTTTCGTATATAAATTAGCTTTCTCCTCTAACGTATGAGGAGCATGATCTGATGCAATAATATCTATTCTGTCATCTAGTAAAGCCTCCCATAAACCAGCTCTATCATTGGCTGTTTTTACCGCTGGATTCCATTTAATATGGGTTCCTTTTTCTTGATAATCTTCATCTGAAAACCATAAATGGTGGACGCAAACTTCAGCAGTAATTTGTTTTTCTTCCAAAGGAATATCATTTCTAAATAATGCTGTTTCCTTTGCGGTTGAGACATGAAAAATATGCAATCTCGCACCCGTTTTTTTAGCCAATTCTATGGCTTTTGAAGAAGATAAATAACAAGCTTCTTCACTTCTAATTACCGGGTGGAGTTCAATAGGAATATCGTCTCCATAAATGGCTTTATAATGTTCTGTGTTTTTTCTAATTGTTTCTTCATCTTCACAATGAACAGAAATAATTAATTTAGTTGATGAAAATATTTTCTCTAAAACTTCTGCATTATCAACTAACATGTTTCCTGTAGAGGAGCCTAAAAACAACTTAATTCCCGCTACAGTTTTTGGATCTGTCTTTAGCAATTCATCCAAGTTGTCATTAGTGCCACCAAACATAAAAGAGTAATTGGCATAGGAAGTTTTTTCCGCGATATCAAACTTGTCTTGTAAAAGTGCTTGAGTAGTGGCTTGCGGAACCGTGTTTGGCATTTCTATAAATGTGGTTATCCCTCCAGCAACAGCAGCCCTACTCTCTGTACCTATGTTTGCTTTGTGTGTTAATCCAGGCTCTCTAAAATGTACTTGGTCATCTATTAATCCTGGAATTAAATAGCTCCCTTTTGCATCGATAACTGTTGCAGATACATTGGAAATAGAAGCGTTAATTTGTTGAATATATCCATTTACAATGAGGAGGTCACCCATAAAAGTTGTTCCTTCATTTACAATTCGAGCATTTTTTATCAAATAAGAATTCATCGTAATCCGTTTAAACGCATTTTTATAACTCCAAAGAGTGCTTCGTATACTATGCCGCCACTCATTTTAGACTCTCCCAAAGTTCTGTCAGTAAAAACGACTGAAATTTCTTTGATGTTGAATTTATGTTTCCAAGATTTAAATTTCATTTCTATTTGAAAAGCATACCCCACAAACTTGATTTTATTTAGTTTGATTGTTTCCAACACATTTCTTTTATAGCAAACAAAGCCTGCAGTAGTATCATGCACCGGGATTCCTGTAATAAAACGAACATATTTGGACGCAAAATAAGATAATAAGACACGCTTCATAGGCCAGTTTACTACATTAACTCCTTGAGAATACCGCGAGCCAATAGAAAGGTCAGCGCCATCAATATGACAAGCGTTATAGAGGCGGATTAAATCGATAGGGTTATGAGAAAAATCGGCATCCATTTCAATAATATAATCGTATCCTTTATTAATTGCCCAATGAAATCCATGAATATATGCGGTACCTATACCCTCTTTTCCTGGTCTTTTTTCGAGAAAAAGAGACTCAGGGAAACGCTCCTTTAAATGTTGAACAATATCAGCTGTTCCATCAGGAGAGTTGTCATCAACAACTAAAATATGAAACTTTTTTTCTTGTTTAAAAACGGCTTCTATTATAGATTTGATATTTTCTTTTTCGTTATATGTAGGAATAATAACTAAAGCGTCAGACATAAATGGACATAGAATTAAGGCAAATATACATTATTTTATTACTAATTTCGTGTTAATCTTAGTCACAAAAAATAAGAAATGGAAGGATTAGAAAGAGGGTTTATTTCAAATAATTGGGTGATAATGTTGTTTGTTTTTGGACTTCTTTTGATCTTTTTTTTAAAATTATTCAAAGCGGCTAAACTCAGAGGGTATGCGGCCTCAGTATTTAATAAAGGTTTTATTGAAATTGAATCTCAAGAAAAAACACCCCCAATTACATTTTTTCACAGTGTTTTTACATTGTTTTCCTTCCTGTCTATCTCTATGACTGTTTATTTTTTGTTTACAGGATATAGAGAAGAGTTAAATACTGATTTTTTTGAGTATGTAAAATGGGCGTTTTATATTTTAATTTATATACTGGGACGATTTTTAGTAGAGTTTGTACTAATGAGTTTATTACAGATTAAAAGCCTTCTTTCGTATTTTATCTTGTCTAAAAGAAGCTATTTGTACTCAATTTCAATAGGGTTGTTTTTGTTGAATTTTATTTATTTTTATGGCTATCGATCACAAATTTTTTTATTAATAGGAACGATCATATTGTTTGGAATGCGACTTCTTTTAATTCTGAACAATAACAAAAACCTGATTATTAAAGAGTTGTTTTATTTTATTTTGTACATTTGCGCCTTCGAAATAGCACCGCTATTGATATTGTTTAAATTGATATTTTAAATAAGAAAGAAGTAGAGTATGAAAGTGAAAACCATCCTGGTATCACAGCCAGCCCCAAAGACAGAAACATCGCCATATTTTGATTTGTCGGATAAACAAAAAGTTAAGATTGACTTTAGATCGTTTATTCATGTTGAAGGCGTTGCTTCAAAAGAAGTAAGAGTTCAGAAAATTGACTTGTCTCAATTCACTGCAATCGTTTTAACAAGTAGAAATGCTGTAGATCATTTTTTCAGAATTGCTGAAGAAATGCGTTTTAAAGTGCCGGATACAATGAAATATTTTTGTCAATCTGAAGCAGTTGCATTCTATTTGCAAAAATATGTAGTGTATCGAAAGCGGAAAATATACGTAGGAACCAGAACATTTCCAGAGTTAGGGAAATTGATTAAAAAACATAAAGACGAAAAGTTTTTATTGCCTTCTTCAGATAAATTAAAAGCGTTAATTCCTACCGAATTAGAGTCGCTTGGAGTAAACTGGAAAAGAGCTATTCTTTACAAAACTGTGGTAAGTGATCTTTCTGATTTAGAAGATGTGTTTTATGATATCTTAGTATTTTTTAGCCCTTCAGGAATTGACTCTTTATTTAAGAACTTTCCAGAATTTGAACAGAATGATACTCGAATAGCTGTGTTTGGAAACACAACTGTGAAAGCGGCAACCAATGCAGGATTGAAATGCAACATTATGGCACCAACGCCAGAAATGCCTTCGATGACCATGGCTTTAGAAAAATATATTAAAGAGCAAAACGGAAAAAGATAATAATT
>JAESUF010000126.1 GCA_016763215.1 Flavobacteriaceae bacterium | reverse complement strand
ATTGCTTCGATAATACAAACAGTATCTCCAATTTTTATTTCGCTACCTACTTCTACAAAATTAGGTTTGTCAGGAGAAGGTTTTCTGTACAATGTCCCAATAATAGGAGATTTTACTATCAAATATTTAGATGTGTCATCATCTGAATTGTCAACAGGAGTTACTGCAGGTGCAGGTGCTAGAGTAGGTGCCACTTGCATTACTTGTTGAGGTATAGATGCAATTGGTGCCGCTTGTACGATAGTAGTTTCTATTTTTTCTGATCCAGTCTTGATGGTGATTTTTATATCTTCCATTTCAAGCTTCACTTCACTTGCGCCAGACTTAGCGACAAACTTTATAAGATTTTGAATTTCTTTGATATCCATTATACTCAGTTTTTAGTTGGTTATTATGTTATGAATTATACGCCCATGTAAGATAAATGGCCCCCCATGTGAAACCACCACCAAATGCGGCAAATATTAAATTATCCCCTTTTTTTAATTCATTTTCATAGTCAGCAAGTAATAATGGTAGGGTAGCGGAAGTTGTGTTACCATACTTATGAATGTTCATCATTACTTTAGAAGCATCTAAATCAATTCTTCTGGATGTAGCTTCTATGATTCTTTTGTTTGCTTGATGTGGAACTAGCCAGTTAACGTCTTCTTTAGAAAGTTCATTTCTAATTAACATTTTTTCAGCGACATCAGCCATGTTTGAAACGGCAAACTTAAATACCGTTTTTCCTTCTTGATGCACAAAATGTTGGCGGTTTTTTACGGTTTCTTCTGAAGGAGGAAGGATAGACCCTCCAGCTTCAATTTTTAGAAACTCTCTCCCAACACCATCACTTCTTAAGTATTCATCTTGCAAGCCGAACCCTTCTTTATTGGGTTCAAAAAGAGCAGCTCCAGCCCCATCTCCAAAAATAATGCATGTAGACCTGTCTGTATAATCAATAATCGAAGACATTTTATCCGCTCCAATTAATAATACTTTTTTATAGCGTCCAGATTCTATATAAGAAGAAGCTGTTGACATTCCATATAGAAAACTCGAACAGGCAGCTTGTAAATCGTAGGCAAAGGCATTGGTAGCACCAATTTGAGTTGCTGTGTACACTGAGGTGGCAGCAACTGGTAAATCTGGAGTCGTTGTAGCAACAATAACCATGTCGATCTCCTTAGGGTCAATATTTGCTTTGCTTAGTAAATCTTCAGCTGCTTTAACAGCCATAAATGAAGTTCCTTGATTAGGCTCTTTTAGGATTCTTCTTTCCTTGATCCCAGTTCTTGAAGTAATCCATTCATCGTTTGTGTCTACTAGTGTCGCTAATTCTTTATTGGTAAGAATATAATCAGGAACATATTTCCCAACTGCTGTAATAGCGGCAGTTAATTTTGTCATACTTAAACTTATTAGAAGAAAGATTTTAGTTGTTTGCTAGCCTCTTATAACCGGGTGACTAAAGTACTAAAAAATAATTTAGTTTTTTTTAATAAATAGTTCAGAAATGATCGATTTTTAAGCGAAAACATAAAAAAACCCTCCTAAAAGAGGGTTTTTTTATGTTTTTTCACTAAAATTATGCTTCCGCAGAGGTAGAATCTAATACTATTTGACCTCTATAGTATAGCTTTCCTTCATGCCAATGAGCTCTGTGGTATAAGTAAGCTTCCCCAGTTGTTGGGTCTACAGCGATTTGTTGCGCTGAAGCTTTGTAATGAGTTCTCCTTTTATCTCTTCTAGTTTTAGATATTTTTCTTTTAGGATGTGCCATTTTATGTCTTTTTTTCTGTTATTAAATCTTTTAACTTATCCCATCTTGGGTCTACAGTATCTTCGTTTATAGAAGATTTCTCTTGTTTTATTTCTAGTTCTTTCAATTTCTTTAATGCTTCAGAATCCATTGTTCCATCCTTCACTTTTGGGTGAATTTTTTTGGTTGGAATCGATAGAATTATAAGCTCATATATAAACTGACTAACGTCGAGTTCATGTCGCTCATATGGAATGATAACAAGTTCATCACTGTCATCATTAAATTCTGGACCAAATTTTACGATTAGAGAAAAGTCTCCTTTAATCTCTTGATCATAAGGTTCTAATGTAACATCACAATTTATGTTTACTGCTCCGCTTGTCGAAAAAGTCAACTCAAATAAAGATGATTTTTTTACAAACTTCAAAGCAATCTTTAAATTGCTATTATTAAATTCATCAAAACCAAAAGATTCAAAGAACGTGTTGTCAATCTCATAGTCAAAAAAATGATCTCCCTGTTTTAATCCTGCAAAAGGAATGTTGAATTGTTTCAGGTCTCTCATTGTAAATGAATGAATTTGAGCGTGCAAAGATAATCAAATGTTTTAATACATAATTAAATATTTGCTACAAATATACAGTTAAGCTTTAGAAGTTAAAACATTTCGAGTGAGCTCTTTATATTGTTTTCTGTTTTGCACTATTTTAATCCCTGTAAATAGGGCTTCTTTAAACGAATCTGAATTTGCTTTCCCTTTTCCAGCAATGTCAAAAGCAGTCCCATGATCCGGTGATGCTCTAACCTTATCTAGACCCGCTGTGAAATTTACGCCATTTCCAAATGATAACGCTTTAAACGGGGCTAGACCTTGATCATGATACATGGCCAAGATTCCATCAAATTGCTCGTAGGTTTTAGATCCGAAAAATCCATCGGCGGCATATGGACCATAAACGAATAGGCCACTTTCTTTAATTTTTGCTATTGTAGGTTTAATAAGATCTTCTTCTTCTGTTCCAATAACTCCGTGATCACCAGAATGCGGATTTAATCCTAATACAGCAATCTTGGGTTTGTTTATGTTGAAATCTTGGATAAGAGATTTATGTAACAATTGCACTTTCTTTTCAATAAGATCAGCAGTAATAGTTTCAGCAACTTTAGCCACAGGAATATGTCCAGTTATCAACCCAACCCGTAATTTGTCATTTAGTAAGATCATAAGGCTTTGTCCTTTTAAACGACTTTCTAAAAATTCTGTATGTCCTGAAAAGGCGAAATTTTCAGATTGAATAGTTTCTTTGTTGATAGGAGCTGTTATTAAAAGGTCTATATGTTCTTCATTCAAAGCATTTACTGCTGCATCCAATGATTTGAAAGCATAATCACCTCCAGTTTTAGTAGCGTTTCCAATCTCCACCTTTACATCTTCTTTCCAGATATTTAAAAGATTTATTTTATTAGGAACGATTTGATT
>JAESUF010000002.1 GCA_016763215.1 Flavobacteriaceae bacterium | reverse complement strand
CTACCCTATTACTGAAAAAGGAAGAAGGGGAAATCTAACAAATATCACTTGGTATGAAATTGAAGATTAACGTATGTATTGCTTTTGTATTGATCTTTCTTTCCGCTTGTAAAAAAGAGAAAGAAGATGCTACATTGTCTATAAAAAAACCGCTTAATTATTTAATTGAGATTAATGACTTTGCTAAAATAGCAACCAACCCTAATGTTAAAATCATTGACTTTAGGAAACCTACACTTTACAACAAAGAACATATTCCCAATGCTTTAAATATTTGGAGGTCGGATATTGAAAACAAAGAATATCCTTATGGTGGTATGATGGCAACAAAAAAGACTCTCGAACAACTATTTAATCAACTTGGAATAACGAATTCTGACATGCTTATTGTCTATGATGATAACGGAATGTGCGATGCGGCTCGTCTTTGGTGGGTGTTACAGAATTACGATTATACAAACATCAAGTTGTTAAACGGAGGATTCTCTGAATGGAAAAAAAATGACGGAGAAACAACAAGTACAACCACTCAAATAAGTGCTTCTGATTTTCAATTTATTGAGACCCCATCCATGAGATACTTGATTTCAAAAGAGCATGTTTTACAATCTCTATCAAAAAACACAACAGTTTTAGACACTAGAACGGCAGATGAGTATTCTGGGAAACGACAAAAAAGAGGTGCAAAAAAAGGTGGAAGGATCCCTGGAAGTAATTGGATTGATTGGGCTCAAGCGATCAACTACCATGGAGATAAAAAAATGAAAACTAAAAAAGAATTAGACAGTATTTACAGTTCGGTTATCTCTTCTAAAGATGACTCAATTATTGTGTATTGTCACAGTGGGGTTCGATCTGCACATACTACGTTTGTCTTAACGCAGCTCCTTGGATATAAGAATGTGAAAAATTATGATGGTTCGTGGACAGAATGGAGTTATTTCAATGAGTACCCTTTTGTGCAAGATAGTATCACAGTAATTAAAAAATAAGATGGAAAAATATATAGATGCATTTATCAATGCTTTTAAAGGAACAATAGATTGGACATGGAAGTCAATTCTTTTTGAAGTTCCATGGTATACAAATTATTTTTGGGGATTGATTCTTATTTCATTCATTGTATGGGGATTAGAAATCGCCTTTCCTTGGCGTAAAAATCAATCTATTTTTAGAAAAGATTTTTGGATGGATGGGTTTTACATGTTTTTCAACTTTTTTGTTTTCTCAATTGTCATTAGTGGGTTTTACAGCATCTTAACTATTTTATTTGAAGGTGCAGGAGTTACTTCTAAGAGTTTCGCTTTGATGAATCTTTCTGAGTTCCCAATGTGGTTGCAATTAATTGTATTCTTTATCATATTAGATTTTGTGCAATGGTTTACCCATGTCCTTTTACATAAGTTTTCTTTTCTGTGGAAATTTCATAAAGTACATCACAGTGTAAAAGAAATGGGGTTTGCAGCTCATTTACGGTATCACTGGATGGAGAACATTTTCTACAAGCCTTTAAAAACATTTGGCGTAATGATTTTGGGTGGTTTCGAACCTACACAAGCATTCATTGTTCATTTCCTAGCAATCACTATTGGTCATCTCAATCATGCAAATATTAAGATTACCTGGGGTGTTTTAAAGTACTTCTTTAACAACCCTGTAATGCATTTGTACCATCATGCCTATACGCTGCCAAAAGGAAAGATTGGTGTAAACTTCGGAATCAGTTTGAGTCTTTGGGATTATCTTTTTAAAACAAATTATATTCCTGAAGATAGTGGAAAACTAGAACTTGGTTTTCCTGAAGACGATAAATTCCCTCAGAGTTTCATAGGTCAATTTTTTTATGGGTTTCGTAAAAAGTAAAGAATAAGGTGTTGAGTAGAGCGAATTAATAACCTTAATTTAAAGGTATTCTAATATAAAAAGTTGTTCCTTCATTAATTTTTGATTCGAGACGAATAAACCCGTTTAATATTGTTATTATTTTTTTTACAATGGAAAGCCCCACACCAGTGCTTTCAATCTCATAATCCGGGTTTATTGTTTGGAATAATTTAAATATTTTTTTATGGTAATTTTCATCTATACCGGGTCCATTATCTTTAATCGAAAATTCGTGGAAGTCTTTCGATTCAGTATAATCAATTGAAATTAGCCCCTGTTTTTTATCACTATATTTAACCGCATTGCTAATCAAGTTAGAAAATAACTGAACAAATAGTACCCGTACATTGTGTATGACTGGAAGCTTCGTTTTAACGGTGTATACAATATTTTCATTTGTAATTGTATCCTCAAAAATTTCCTTTACTAGCTCATTTAAGTCAATATCTTGTTTTTTCGACTTTTTCACCCCTATTCTACTGAAATTCAAGATGCCCTGAATCAAATTATTCATCCGAATTAATCGCCCTTTAATGGTTTTGATATGAGCAGGTAAATTTTCCATTATATTATTATCAATATCTTCTTGGATAAATTCAGTCAATGTGTAAACTCCTCTAATTGGTGTTTTCAAATCATGGGATAATATGTAAGCGAAATCCTGTAATTCATCATTTTTTTACTTCAAATTCTGATTCGATTTTTCTAATCTATCTGCAATATTTTTGGAATCTTTTAATGAGGAGACAAGCATTTGCATTGTAAAAAGAAACTGATTAATATTATCATGTACTGCAAAATCGGTCAATGTTAGATCAACCTCTTTAAGATCATCAAATGAATTAATTAGTGGACTTCCCAAAAAAAACAGTTGGTCATTTGATGTATCATAATACATCTGACCACGAAATTTAAACCCAATATCCTTATGTACCTCAATAATAAATAATGCGCTACTCTGCCTCTTAATATCTTCAAAAGAGGTTGTTTGCATGGGTCTTTCGACGGTGAAGTTGCTAAAAAAGTTATCTCCTGTTTTAACCAATCCTAATTTAGTGATTGATTTACCCACTCGAACGATCCTCATATCAGTATCTATCAATATAAAAAACGGGAAAAGATCATCCATAAATGAATAATCTTTAAAAGGAGATATTTGATCAGTTCGCTTCAATAGTAATTAAGATTTATGGGTGACTCTATATTCATGACTGTTTTCTTTTCCGTCAATATTTCCAATATACTCAACATTAACATCGATCTTAAATCGGCCGCCTAAACCTAATAACAATCCTTTAACAAATCGCCTCAAACCAGGCCGATCACTATGATAATCAAATTTAAAAGTATTGGCATCTATAACTTCACAATAAAATGTAGGAGGCCTTAACTCAGTAAACGATTGTGCAATATGTGCATGCATATTGTTTAAATTATTTAAAAACTCTGGAAAAGTCCCACCTGCCAAATCTAACAAATGAGAATACCCTTCCACCATTGTAAATTTAATCCAGTATTGTCCAAATGCTTCTAATATATCATCAGGATCTGCTCCTAAATGGGCTGAAGCTGCACCAACAATATTATATGTAATTTCATCAGGATAGGGTTGCATACTTACAAAAGCCTCTTCTTTTACGCCTGCCTTTGCCTTAATTATTTGCCAAACTTCTTCGCCATGGCCTTCAATTACAAAATCTTGTGCTGCTTTATTTACTAATCCGTACATAATTATTTTTCTTTTTTCCCTAACAAGATAACTAATAATTTGATGAGTTATTTAATAATTTAAAGAAAAAACATAGAATAGGGCGTTTTTACCCGATAGCTAATTGCTATTTTAGACCACTGATACTAAGTACATAACCTTCTTTCTTTAGCTCTTATTTTATTGAGTTTAGCCTTTAGATCATTGCCTTTTTACTTTATACTTGTGAGTTTTGAGTTTTGCCTTTTGACTTTTGACTTTTAGTCTTTACAACTCAATTCATGAGATTGCCGCAGTCGTGCCTTCTTCGCAATGACGTTGTTGGTTGTTAGGTATTCGGAATAATATATTCAATATACTTACTTAACCTTTTGCCTTTAGACTTTTGAGTTTTGGATTTAGACTTTTGACTTCGATCTTTACAACTCAATTCATAAGATTGCCACAGTCGTGCCTTCTTCGCAATGACGTTGTTGGTTGTTAGGTATTCGGAATAATATATTCGACATGCATACTT
>JAESUF010000125.1 GCA_016763215.1 Flavobacteriaceae bacterium | reverse complement strand
CAACCAATGAAAAAAAGTTTGACCAATTAAAATTCGCATTTGGCATATAGATATCTCTGTGTTTTCGAACTCTAAATCTTATAATAGATTTATCCCACCGAAGTCTTTGTTTGGTGAGCGCTTTAAAGTTTGATGGTACATTTGTTAAACAAACAGCCTCAGGTTGAAAGTGAATTTTATATCCAGATTTACGAATCTTCACTGTGATATCGCCATCCAACCCTGGACCAATATCCCAGCCCCCGACACAATCAATGACATCTTTTCGGAATGCACCAAATGCTCCTGATATAATTTTATAAATCCCTAAATACGAAGTAACAATTCTACCTACGGAAATTGTTTTTAAATATTCAATCGCTTGTAATTTTGCACACAAATTTTCTTTATAATTTCTCGCTTTTACATTTCCGCCTACCGCCCCAATTTTTTCATCTAAATAAAAAGGGATTAAAATTTTTTCAATTGCGTCTCTATCAAAAGAACAGTCTGCATCTAAGTGAACAATGTATTTACCTTTACTGTAACGTAAGGCTAAATTTGCCGCAGAAGCTTTACCTCCACGCATTTCGTTTCTGATGAACATATCAATTAACCCCTGTGCTTCTAGGTTTTTTCCAATGATAGCCGTATTGTCATCAGAGCCATCATCTACAATAATCAATTCAAAATTTCTGAATGTTTGTTCTGCTAAAGATTTGGTGAGTTTATACAAGTGCCTCCCTTCATTTTTACCAGGAATAATCACAGAGATAAAAGGGTTCTCTGAAAACAATTTTTGTTTGGCTACTTCCATTTTTTCCTTTCTGGTTTTTCCTGTTAACCAAAAAATAAAAGCAATGATATAATCGATAATAACATACCTCGTAAACTCAAAAATCACAAAATACCAGAATACCCTAATGAACTTTTGTAAACCAACAACAAACCAGTAGTTCAGGTATTCTGGCAGTAAATTATGTAGACTTAAAGAAATCATGAAAAATACGTTTGCAGAGTATCTGTTTCTTTAACTTGATGTACTTCAACTTCTATTTGTTGTTTTGCTTTTGCCAAATTATCTGTTAATAATTTCGATAAATTATACGTTATAAATTCCAACCTATCTAATTGATTCTCTTTAGTTTCAGTTAGTAACAAATAATAACTATTAAACCTTTCAACTGATAAAATATCCGACTCTTTTAAGTACGATTTGATAATTTCTCCAACCTCAGTCATTAATCCTTTTTTCGCTGCTTCGTTTAATAGCTGTAATTGACTATTTTGAAACTTTATGGATGCAAAAAAGCTATTCCCTTGAGTCGTCTTTATCCTTTTAATTTCTTGATTCAAAATTATTTTGAATAAACGTAAGCTCATATTTCCAATACTTATTGCATCGCTATTGCTCTGTTGAAGTAAACTGTTTTTTTGAAATAACAAGCTTTCCCCTTTCTGTGTAATGCTATAGTTCCCTATTGACTTTTGGATCAATTCTTCCAATTGATTTTCTGTATTACAATCCAAACAAAGTGATAACATTTTGGGATTCTGAAACTCATGACTACAGAAATTACAGGAATAAATTATTGATGGTTTATCATAATCAACGCCAATATGCCTTAGCTGTTTGTCGCATTTTGGACACTCTAAATTGTCTCCTTTTTTAAAATCTTTTTTGGGCGCTACATGTGCGCACACAAAATGATGAAGCATATCATTTGCATCAATATTTATAGAATTACATTTTGGACAACTTTCCCTAAAATTTAAATAATTACCAGAACAACTTTTACATAAGTGTATATAATCTTGTAACTGAAAAGACAAGTAGTTTTTTTCTGTTGCTCTTTGCAAATTAATTAGCATAGAAATTGCTTCAGTTTTTTTATAAAACAATGAAATAAATGGGAATTCGTAGCCAATCATGCTACTTCTTAATGGACGTGGTGTTAACTTTATATTTCTCGAATAGATATAAGTCAATGTTTTGTATTGAATCAGTACATCATTTGATAACAGTTTTGGTTCTTCTACAGCTCGCACTCTATTTGTAATGGTTATTACTCTTTGGATATATGAACTCATCAACCTCAATTCAACGGGCCCATCACAGTGAATCATTAACTCTTTTGGTAATTGATAAATACTATTTACAAAGAGTGGCAGCAAACTAACTTTCAAGTTCTGATAGGTTCTTATTTGAGTGATAATTTCTTTTGCATGAACTTGAGAACCCGTATCAATAATAAAACCATCCAAGAGGGTAAGGTCTTCATTCATCAATTCACTTTCGTGAGACAGCAGTAACAAAGAATATCCATCTTGGATAATCTTTCTAGAATTATTGGTATGTTTTACTAAGTTTAACATGGGTCTCTTTTATAACCAGTTGTTTAACAACTATAATGGTCTCTATCTTTTCGAGAATTTATCTTTCTTCTAAATCAATTTTGAAAATTGAGTTACTTCTTAAATTTTCTTTTTTGAACTGCCTTAAACTCATGGTATTTGATTTTTATGACGAACCTGTATTTTAAATAATATTGCTAAGTTACCTGTGTTCTTGAGAGTTGGCTTATTTATTAGTCTATCGTTTTTCTTTTGTAGTTAAAACGAAAAGAAGTTTAGACGAGTGGTTTTCTTGCTCCATTGAACGAAAAACCTCCAAGTATCGAGCTTGAAGGTTCTGCTGGTAGTTAGAACTTCCCAATCTTAACTTTTAGAGATAGTTTATAAAACTTCCCCCAATCTGAGATTTGTTCTTTATACAAAGGGACGATTTCTGCTAAAATATTACGTTCTGTAGGTTCATATTTCTTTTGAAACTCTGACGGAGCCTTGTAGGTTGAGATGTATAGCTTATTAATAATTCCTTTAGAGACCGTCTTATCTGGGAATTCTATTCTAACCACACTTCCTTTTTTTACTCTCGCCAAATCTTTCAAATTAAAATAAGCCATAATAAATACTTTTTCTATGTTGTGAATGGTCATTACATTTTCTGATTTATAACAAGACTCTTCACTATTTATTAGTATTTGACCAATGACTCCCTTTATTGGAGACGTATACGTATTCCTGTAATTCACTCCCCCCGTGTAGAAAGAATTATTCCCTAGGTCCTTCATTACTTTCTTTTGTTGTCTTAAAAAGTACAGTTCACTTTTAAAGAGATCTATTTGATTCTGTATCAACGGTTTTTGAGAAATCACTTCATCTAATTTGTTTCTAGTGTAGACATCTAATAAAACTAGCTTCATTATTCTTCCCTCTTGCGCTACTAAAAGTGAAAACCTCTTCTTTAGGTTTTTTAATTGAATTCTTTTCTTCAAAATATCTTTTAAGAGTTCTTGAAGAGCTCTATTTGATCGTTCTTTTTTGTCTAGATTTTTTAATACAATTGAAGCATCACTATCAAAATCGTCCTGAAAGTAATTGAATAAATTTTCTCCAACAGTTACAGTATCTCCTTCTCCAATAAATATTTCTTTTACACGAATATCATTTGTGAAATTCACATCTACTTTCTCCATTAATACTTGTCCATTTCCCTCAACCCAAACGGTCTTCTGATAAAGAAAACTTCCAAGCCAAAACAACAATGTTATAATGATTAAGATATATAGAATTCGATCTAAATTTAATTTCTTCTTTTTAATTTCCGGCTCTTTCAGAGTTCTAATAACTGCGGTGTCTTTTGTATAGGTGAATTTTTTCATGACTTTTCATTTAGTTGATTTAACTCATTATGAATTGCCAATTCAACTAACTCATTCTTAAACTTTTTCACTTTCCGATACGGTATTTTTGAACTTTTTAGCACTTTCTGAGTCTCAATATCATTTTCTAAAACTTCCAATTCTGTACATCCTTTTGCTTTTAAGAATGCTATTTGAAAATCAATTGAGTACTTTGAATTGATTCTGATTGCAAACGCTTTTTGGGTTCGAGTTTCTAAAAGGTTTATAGGGGTGATCAAATTTTCGAGTTGTTTCTTTTCTGTTACCTCAAACAGATGCGATACTATTGTATATAATTGTCTTTTTAGCTGTAGCATATTTTCTAATACCCAAAACTCTTCTTCAAGCAAGCCTAAAAGCAACACTCCAGTTTCAGCATTATTTAATTCTAATTTCAACACTGATAAAACACGGATTCTCTCTTCAATGCATCCCCAGCTTTTATATTGATTCTGAACATCCTTCAATTTTTCATTATATCCACTGGTTAACGTAATTATTCTGTTGTATTTTCCAACAGACTTATCGATATTTTGGGCAGTAAGAATTCGAACTTTGGTACTAATTATTTCCTTTCGGTGATTGAATCGAATTGGAGCTCTGAATCGAATTCCTACTGAAGGTATAAATCTGTATCCATTTTTAAAGTAATTGAAGCTTTCTTGCACATAGAAAGAAAAATTTAAATCATTAACGGCTTTATGCTGTAGGTATATATTCTCTTTTTGTAATTCTAAGTTTTCCTGAGAATGGTGAAATGATAAAGAATCTATCTTCAATTTTAAAAATGGAAAATAGGTTACATCCTTGTATTTTATACTAACACTATCTCTTAAAAGATTATTTTGCTTTTGTAGAACTTCAATCTGATTTTTTAACACATTAATTTGTTGACTAGATTTAAGTAGCTTTTCTCTCTGACTATATTTTTGATAGTATAGTTTATTTAAAAAGTCGAAATATTCGTTTTCGAAAGCTAAAAAATTTTTAAAATGAAGTAGGGTCTCTTTATTGATTACATAGGTATAATCAATTCTAAACTGCCTTCTCATCAATTCTCGTTCAGATTGAACTTGATCGTTTTGAAGCATCTTCATTTCATTTATCAATCTTTTAGATTTAGCCCTATTATAGCTGAATCCAGATTTTAAAATATTCCATTCAACTTCTGCCCTTATTCTAGCAGTAGTGAAGTTGTTTATTTCCTCATCAAAACTATTTCTAAAGTTATAATTGGCATTTGCCTTAAACACGAATCCTAAATCTTTGGAATACTCTTGAGATTCTAACTGCTTTAATTCTGTTTGTAAAAGGTTGCTGTTTTTAAATGTATCAATCTCTTTATAGAAATGAATACTCGTATTAAATGATGAAACCTTTGTGAATTTTAAATGAGGCCTCGTTTTTTCAAAAAGCGCCTCAGCTTCTTTTACCAATTCAGATAAGGACTGACCAAAAAAGTTTTGGGCAACCAATAGGAAAAGGCAGATAAGCGATACGTTGGTTTTCATAGCTGTAAAATTAGCTAGGACCGAACCAACAAGTTGTAATTAATCGTTTAAGGGGAAAAAAATGTAGTTAATGTGTAAATTGAGTACGACAGAAGGTTATAATAAATTCAACCTTTTCATTAATTCACTCCGATTAGATCTACTTACCGGAATAACATCTTGCTTAATTAAAACGCTATTATCCTCTATGTCAATAATTTTAGATAAATTAATCACATAGGATCTATGTACTTTTAAGAAAATATTTGTGGGGAGTTTCTCTTCTATTTTCTTTAATGTAGAATGTACAATATGACTTTTGCCGTCTGTTTTAATTCTAATATAATCTCCCTTTGCTTCAATAATGGTAATTTCAGAAAAATTAATTTTCACCAATCGTCTATCTACATTCACATACAGCTCATTGGTAGGTTCTTCTTGTTTAGAACTTAACGCTTTCTCTTCACCTACAGAAAAACTGTGTAATTTCCTTATTGCTTTTTCAAAACGACCCTGCTCAATAGGTTTTACTAGGTAATCTACAACGCTTGGGTATTCAAAAGCTTCTAAGGCAAAGTTTTTGTCGGATGTTATTAAAATAATTTTTGGTGGATTTTTTAAGGTTTTGATAAAGTCAAACCCTGAAAAAGTAGGCATATGAATATCCAAAAAAATGACATCTACCTCAGTACTATTAAGGTACTTTATCGCTTCAATAGCATTGGAAAACTCCTCCAGCAAATTAAGCTCGGAAGTTGTATTACATAGCTTAGAAACTATCAATCTTGCTGCTGCATCGTCATCAATGATTATGCAATTCATACTGTTTTTTTTTATAGGGGGGTTAAGAATGCTAGCATTCCTTCTATAGTTTTCACAAAAGAATTATGATGTTTTGTTTCTTGTCTCTCTCGTAGATCATTTTCATATCTAGAAGCTTCTTCATACGCTTTTGTAAGCCCTAATATACTAATTTTATGTTTTAACTTATGGACATTCCCCGCTGTTTTTATAAAATTTCTTTCTTCAAAGTTTTTTAAAAACTCTTCAAACTCTATGGGTAATTCATGTTTTAAGAGAGAAATCAGTTTCTTTTCAAAAGAAAGATCTCCATCCGACAACTCTTTAATATATCTTAAATTAGGCTTTTCCATATCATTTAGGTAAGGTAAAGAAAAATGTTGTTCCCTTTTCTAACTCTGAGGTCAACCACACTTCTCCTCCGTAATAATCAACGATTTTTTTAACAATTGACAACCCAACTCCGGTTGATTCTTCCGACTCTTCTAACACTTGAAAAACCTGAAATATTTTTTTGAAATATTTTTCATCAATTCCAATTCCATTGTCGGAAATAGTAAACTTCCAAAATTCACCGTTTTCTTTGCATCCAATTTGAATCAACCCTTTTTCTTTATCTGTATACTTTATTGCATTACTAATTAAGTTTTGAAATAATTGAATTACTTTGTAAGAGTCTCCATGAATAATTGGTAGTTTATCCACTATTTTAATTGAAAAGCTTTCAGAAATATGAACAGTATCTACAATATCGTTAACAATAACCTCTAGGTTTATTTTTTTATCCTTTTTCTCAATTTTATCAATACTTGCATAACTCAAAATTCCATTAATTAATAAATCCATTCGATCAATTCGTTTCAACAACAAATTAAAGTTTTGGTCAATTTCATCGGTAACAAACGCTCTACTATCTTCTTGTAACCAGTTAACCAACGCATTCATACTTCTTAAAGGTGATTTTAAATCATGAGAGACAACATGAGCAAAATCATTTAACTCTTGATTACTTTTTTTCAAATCTTTTAAAACAGTTTCTTTTTCTCTCTCGGCTTTTTCTCTTAGTTGTAAACTTAAGGCATTTTTTAGTTGGGTAGCAGCTAGACTAGCAATCGTTTGTAATGTTTTCAAGTGGTCTTGTGTAAAGAAATTTCTGCTTGTATGCTCAGAATCTATAACTCCAATAATTTCACCATTTGCAATAATCGGCACAGAGATCTCTGACAATCGGTTTTTATCATCAACAATATATCGATCATCAATACTGGTATCTGATATAATCTCTGGAATTCCTGTTTTAGCAACTGTCCCAACAATTCCTTT
>JAESUF010000124.1 GCA_016763215.1 Flavobacteriaceae bacterium | reverse complement strand
GGATGGATTCTGAAACAAGTTGAGCTACGTGACTTGTGATTTTCTCTACTTCGTCTATTCCATAACTTGGAATCTCATTCCAATCCGAAAACTTGTTTTTTAATGATTGAAAGGGCTCCATATCACTTGTAAGTCTCACAAAAAATTGAACATCTGAAATTTGATCAATTCGTTTGTTGATAGAGGCTTCTTTTTCTGGGTCTAATAAAATAATCTGTTTCTCACCTACATAATGATTTCCATTAATAAATACGTAATCGAACTGAGAAAACTGAATTCGTTGTACATATTCATTTACAGGGCCAGAAGTTGTGATGCTTAAATTTCCTTCGTGATGAAAGGTAAAATCTGTTAATCTATTTACTTCAACATCTTTTGCATGTGATGCATCAAAATAGGCTAAGTTGTATTGTGACAGTTCATGAGAAACACGTTGAACTAAGTCAGAAATAATTCCACATTTTGCCCCTAAAATAGAAATCTCATTGGGAGCAAAATTTCCATTCTTTCTTCTCGTAAGGTTTGTATGTTTTTGATGTTTACCCATTTTTTATATCCGATTTCCCGCCTGTTTTTTCTACTAGCTTTACTTCTTTGATAACCATTTGTTGCGATATAGATTTACACATATCATAGATCGTTAAACAAGTAACAGAAGCTCCAGTTAAAGCTTCCATTTCTACACCAGTCTTTCCTTCAATAGTTACAGTACAGAAAACTTCGACGTTCTCTTTATCTACAATAGTAATATCAAGATCCACTCCATTAATTAACAATGGATGACACATTGGAATGAGTTCAGATGTTTTCTTTACCGCTTGAATTCCCGCTATAATTGCAGTCTGAAAAACAGGTCCTTTTTTAGTGGTCAATTCATCATTTTCAAAATGAGAAATCACTTCTTCTCCTAAAAACATGCTTGCTTTTGCAATAGCAGTTCTTTTCGTGATGCTCTTATCAGAAACATCGACCATTTTTGGTTGATTTTTTTTATCTAAATGTGTGAAACTCATTTCGCAATTTTAAATTGTGAGTGTTTAGTTTTATTTGTTTTCGATACAATCACCCTAAAGCATGATTACTGGTACTTACATTTTAGTTTCTATATCTTAAAAATGAAAAAGTCTCTCCTTTTTTAAATTCAGTTTGTTCTTTTGGTAATTCAATAAACCCATCTGCTTGTACCAAACTTGCTAAATCTCCAGAACCATTCCCTTTAATTGGAAACGCAACTAAGTGGCCATACTTTATTTCAATTCTAACTTGTGAAAAATAGGTCAGTTTGGGTTTAAAAGAAACACCTTCCCCTAAAATAACGGTTTCTTCTTTCAATTCAAATCCTGACGATTTTGCGAACCAAGGATAAAAATACGCCAAACAATTTACATAGGTAGACACTGGGTTTCCAGGAAATGCAAAGACAACTGTATTGTTTTTCACTTTGATTCCACTCAGCGAACTCTCTCCGCTCTGATTAGCATTGCCAGAAGGCACTGTGTGCCCGAACCAGAATGGTTTTCCTGGTCGTTGTGCAACTCGATGAAAAAGTTTTTCAACACCAAGTTCTTCTAAGACTTCAGGAAGAAAATCAAATTTCCCTTTGCTTACGGCTCCACTAAAAAGTAAAACATCATACTTCGTTAAATAGACTGCTATTTTTTCTTTGAGCTGTTCTTTATCATCTGTAATATGAGAAGTCTCGGCTTTGATATTTAATTTTTCCAACAAAGAAACTAAAGTAAAAGCATTGCTTCTTCTTATTTGATGTTCGAGAGGTGTTTCATGAACTTCAACCAATTCGTCTCCTGTTGAAACAACCATCACTTTTGGTGTTTTTGCAACTGTCACAAATGCTTTTCCTACGGTTGCTATCACGCCGATTTCAGCAGCAGTGATGGTCCTATTTTTAGGAATTAAAACAGCTCCCTGACTTCTATCTTTTCCTTTTGAGTGTACATTTTGACATTCATTAATTACATCTAATTGGATTGTTGCTATTCCGTCTTCAATCACTACATCTTCATAACGGATTACCGTATCCGTGTTTTCTGGTAACACAGCCCCTGTCATCACTTCCATACAATTAGAACTGACTTTCATCATCTTCTGTTCAGCTCCTGCTGCCTGAACTCCCTCGATCTTAAAATCTCTAACTCCTTGTTCAAAAATATGGTGATTGATCACTATTCCATCCATAGAAACCCTATTAAAGGGAGGGAAATCACGATCGGCTACAATCTTTTCTTTTAGTACTCGACCTACAGATTCTAAGAAAGGAATTTGTTCCACTCCAAAATCTTGAGTGTTATTTAAAATGGTTTGTAAAGCTTCTTGTGCTGAAATCATCTTTTTTGTCATCCCGCACTTGTTGCGGAATCTATTTTTATTACAGCTGGATTCCCGTCTACACGGGAATGACAGTTAGTTGTATTCATCTTTCTAAATAATTTCGACTGTGCTCGAACTGACATATGCACATTAAATCACCCTCCAATTGTGCTCATACTCTCCGACACATTTCCTTTTTTACGGTTGGCTTCAGCTATAAACCCGTTTTTAGGCTTTTCTTTTACCAAAGACAAGAACAGTTCTTTTAACTCGTCATTACTTGCTCCGTTTCTTAGAAAATCTCGAATATTAAAAACACCATCATCAAACAAACAATTCTTGAATGTCCCAATTGGTGTAATACGAATTCGATTACAGTCACCACAAATAGTTCGGGTAAATGCAGGAATAATCCCAACAGTTCCTTTATGACCTTCTACGCGAAAGTTTCTAGATGTCGATGATTTTTCGGAAACAATCGGTTGTACATCAAACTGTGTTTTCATTTCCTCTAATATTCGAGTATAGTTCCAATTCTCTTCAATCTCTCTTTGCCCTTTTCCGTTAAATGGCATCTCTTCAATAAAACGAACTGCTACATTTTTATCTTTTGTCAATGCTACAAAATCAACAATTTCATCGGTATTAAATCCAGATTGTACAACAACATTTAATTTTAAATTCAAGCTGCTTTTTTCCAAAGCTTCAAAGGTTTCATAGACTTCAGGAAACACATCTCTTCGTGTAATCTGGTTGAATTTTTCTTTTTGAAGACTATCAATACTTAAGTTAATATGTTTGATTTTCTTCATTCCTTCCAACGTTGGAATATGTTTTAAAATCATTGATCCGTTGGTGGTAATATTAATTGCTTCCAACAAATCATTGAACGATAACATTTCTAAAAATCCTACAAAATCTTTTCGCACAAAAGGTTCTCCTCCTGTCAATCGAATCTTTGTCACTCCCAATTCAGTAAGCACCCTAATAATTCGGTACATCTCTTTAAAAGTCAATAAATCGGCACGAGGTGCAATTTCAATCCCATGGGCAGGCATGCAGTATTGGCAACGTAAGTTGCATCGGTCTGTAACCGCTAACCGTACATAATCCATCTGTCTCCCAAAACTATCTATCAACTGTTTCTGCATACTAAAAAGGTGCTAAGTCTGGATGTATAATTTCTGCTTTCGCCTCTGGCGATCGAAATACATCTTGACTATAATGTTTCTTTATTACCCCCTTAAAATCTTTCAATAAAAAAGGGTGTTCTTTAATGAAATCTGGAAAATTATCACTCTCCGATCTCTCCATATAATGATTCATGATGTTCAATGATGCAAAGGTAACTGTTGCATTGAACTTCATCGTTGCTCCATGTTGAATTGCAAAATCGTAAATCTGTCCACACATATTTTCTATGGATTTCTCTACTCCATATTTTTTGAGATGAATATATGCCAATCTCAAATGTGCTTCATGTGAAAAACAGAGCGGAGGAAATTTACCTTCCTTGAATTTTCGCTCAAACACTTCATCAGAAAATCGATAGTGTTTTTCCAATTTAACTCGGCAACTTTTTACTTAACAATCCGTAAATAAAAGCACCTAAGATTGCTCCTAACAGCACAATTAAAATTGTTATTGTTCCGTGACCTATCAATACAAAAATCGGACCAGGGCAGGCTCCTGCCAATGCCCAGCCTAACCCAAAAATACTTCCTCCGACAAACGTTCTAACAAACCCTTTTTTCTTCGGCTTTACATTGATTGGGTTTCCTTGAAAATCTTTTATAATTCCTCTCTTAAATAGTTGCATAAAAATAATTCCAACAGCAATTGCTGAACCTATAACTCCATACATATGGAACGATTGAAATTTAAACATTTCATAAATTCGGTACCAAGAAACCACTTCTGATTTGCTTAGAATAATTCCGAAAATTAACCCGATAATTAAAAATTTGATGTTTTTCATTTTCTCTATTTCTTTATTTATAAGCCCTTACTTCTCGACTGCGCTCGAAGTGACAAAGCTTCAAAAATCATATTTTACTTAAAACTCAATCAGTTAAAAAATGAACGGGAATAAAACCCATATCATTAACAACCCTCCTGCAAAAAATCCAATCACTGCGACCAAAGATGGAAGCTGGAGATTACTCAATCCAGTAATTGCATGTCCAGAAGTACATCCTCCTGCATAACGAGTTCCAAACCCGATAAACAATCCCGCTACTAACAATATTCCAATTCCTTTTATGGATAGTAAATTTTCAGTACTAAAAATTTCTGCAGGTAAATATTCCTTTCCTGCATTTGCAAAACCGAGTTCAGCCAAATCCTGAACAGTTTCCGGGTTAAGGTCAATAGCTTGGGAAGGCATTAAATATTGACTCGAGATCAATCCGCCAAGGATAATTCCTACGACAAAAATCAAGCTCCATTTTCTAGCTTTCCAATCTATTTTAAAGTAGTCTGAAAACCTCCCTGCTCCTCCTAGGGTACAAAAAGTTTCTAAATTGGTAGAAACACCAAAGCTTCTTCCGAAATAGAACATCAAAAATAAGACAAAGGCAATTGCAGGACCTGCAACATACCATGCCCATGGTTGTGAAATAAATTCCATATTTATAATATTAGTTGTTTGTATATATACTTCATAATTTGAGCGGTAGCTCCAATATTTTCTTTGATATATGTGCCGTTGATTTTTCCAGTTTCTTTTCTGAAATTGACATCAGCATTTAACTG
>JAESUF010000123.1 GCA_016763215.1 Flavobacteriaceae bacterium | reverse complement strand
TAATACGTTTTTAAATGAGCGTGAAAAAGAACGACAAAAAGAACGACAAAAAAAAGACCTAGAACGAAAGAAGCTTATTAAAACAAATAAAGAGCTTATTGCAAAAAGATGGAAAAAACTCAATGCTAAATACAAAACGAATCTACCAACTTATGCAGACTTATATAACATCATGCATTTAGGGGCAAAAATTAAAAAAAGGACTTATGATTCTGATTCTATTAAATTGACTTCAAAATTAGAGCGCTTAGGGTATCGGCTAAAACTTGATGAATTGTTTTCTGATGTTAACTTTTTTATAAATAATAAAGGTTTTGAAATAATCGTATCAAGAAAAGAGGATGATAATGGCAATCAAATAAGGTTATCTGGTGTTTTTAGCATCAAAAATGCGCCTAAAGATATTATCGAACTTTATGTATTAGAACTCACAACTAAATACCGGAAAGCTGAGAGCTCTACAGTTGAACCATGGAGTCTTGGAGGGAAATATAAACAGAGTCTTGGCTTCCACATTAAAAGTGGAAGAGCTTACTATCATTATAGCATAGAAGATGGGAACTTATCCGTCTTTGCAGTAGATAACTCTGATGCAAAACACTTAGTAATGGCGGAACGTATTGCTTTTAATAAACTTAAGATTACACCTTGGACTAATCATACAGACATTATTCTCCGTAAAGGAGATAAAATAAACATACGGGCTAGCGGGTCAATAAAGCTGGGTGTTTTCTTTGTTCCTTGCTACCCAAATGGGATTTCAGGTTTTAGAACGCACAATGTTGATAAGAGGTACAACCATGGTAGCCTAATTGGAAAAATTGGTGATGGTGATTGGTTCTATGTGGGTTCTCACAAAATTATAATAGCTGATGCTGACGGCCTTTTACAGCTTAGAATTAATGATGACAAGGAATCAGATAATGATGGTCATTTTGTTGTAAAATATTCAGTAACTAAGAAATAAAATGCTAGAATAATAGACAGAATGTATGAACTTAATTTATTCGTAGAAAACCGTGAAATTCAATCGAAATCTGTTTAAGCATTCTGGATTCCCGTTTCCACGGGAATGACAATCTAGTTTGTCACTTCCTTAAACAACTTCTCTAAACTCTGATTTTTAGAGCTTAGCTCTAAGATTTTCAATCCATTTTCTTGTGCAAAATCGAAAATTACTGGGCGCATATCTTCTTCAGAATCAAAGGTGATATACCACGTAGTATCGTAGTTGTTCTTGTACGATTTTACATTGGGAAGTCTTTGAATATACTGTTCTTCTAGTTTATAATCAAACGTCACTTCTATTACCTGTTCGTTGCTTCCTTTTAAATCATTAATTGATTTATCGAGCAACAATTCTCCTTTTTTGATAATAATAACCCGATCACATACGGCCTCTACTTCTTGCATGATATGTGTAGAAAAAAGAATCGTTTTTTCTTTCCCTAACTCTTTAATCAACGCTCTAATTTCTTGCAATTGATTGGGGTCTAACCCTGTGGTTGGTTCATCTAAAATTAGTACTTCAGGATTGTTCAGAATTGCAGCAGCAATACCAACACGTTGCTGATATCCCTTAGACAGTTGACCGATCTTCTTATGAACCTCAGGCGTTAGTCCTACTTTTTGAATCACCTCTTCAATTGCTTCTTTTTGTACCTTAAAAATAGACGCTTGAAACTGCAAGTATTCTCGTACGTACATGTCTTGATACAACGGGTTTTGCTCTGGCAGATATCCTATTTTAGCTTGTGCGCCGATAGGATTTGTTAGCACATCAATTCCACCAACAGAAACGGCTCCTTTATCTGGAGTCAGATACCCTGTAATGATTTTCATCATGGTAGATTTACCAGCTCCATTAGGACCTAAAAACCCAATGATTTCTCCTTTTTTAGCTGAGAAACTCACTTGGTTTAACGCCAGCTGACTTCCATAAGATTTTGTTATTGATTGTACTTCTATAGACATAAGGCAAAAGTAAGCGAATTGCTTTTATAACGAATGGAATTTCCGTTTCGTTTATTATTCTATAACAATTTTATGAGTCGAGTATTTCCCTCCGTTTAAAACCTTCATCAAATACAAACCACTTGCAATGTTGGCAAACTCAATTTCTTCATTAAATAAACTTGAAACGTTTTTATAATTCTTTACAGAAACTGTTCTACCTGCTAAATCGTATAACTTTATTGAAACATGATCATTAGAAATTACCTGAAATTGCAAATTAACGATTCCACTTGATGGATTAGGGTACAATTTAAAACCTTGAAATTGTTCATCGTCAACAGAAGCTGCAGATTGCTGCACTGTAAAGTTCACTGAATTGACTGCTAGAAAAATATTATTCGTTGGCTCTATCAGTATTCTTGCATTTGCAACTGTTGTTCCAATATCTGGAACCACAATTGTATGACTACCATCATTCGCTACACTAGAAGCTAAGGTGTAAGGAAACGTAAGTCCACCATCAATAGACAATTTTATAGTCACTGTCGATACATTTATAGCTCCTGAATTTGTTCCGGCGACATCCCACGCAATATCTTGGTTATCTCCAATAGTCCAAACTACAGCCGTAGCTTGTGAAGTAACTACAAAAGGCCCTGTCGCATCGTCTACAGTAACTGTCATTAGATCATAACTGCTTTGCGGAAACTGCCCTACTCCATTTGCCTCAGAACGATCTCTCACTGTTAAAGCAAAACTCAAGGTTCTAGCAACAGTAGAAACTGTTTCCCAAGAGGTATTTCCGGTATTTTTTACTGGATTTGTTTCTGTTAATTGCCCACTTAAAATCCTCGACCATGTAGGCATAAAACGGCCAGAAGAAGTGGTTGGCGGTCTAGACCTGAATGTAGCACCTGTCGTTTTTGTTGGTCCAAAATTATTAAAATTAGAAACTCCATTATCGATTTGCTCCCATGCATAAGTTAATACATCAGAATTGTCTGCATCTGTTGTTGCTGCTCCTTTTAACACAAAAGCTGTCCCCTTAGGAATGGTGTAATCATCTCCTGCATTGGCAACAGGCGGGTTGTTGGTAATGTTTGTTGAAGTCCAACAGGTTCTTGTCTCTAACCTTGTCAATATTTGGCGAATACTGTGATAGTTAAAATAGGCATCACTATGACTTTGCACATCATTATTTCCAGTAATTCCAGCATAGCCCATAATGGTTG
>JAESUF010000122.1 GCA_016763215.1 Flavobacteriaceae bacterium | reverse complement strand
ATTGTCAATGACCTTTGGTATGACAAATCGATTGAATTGGTTTTGTTTAGAAATACTTTGGTAGACAAACGTGCTAGCGAGGTATTAAACTTAATTAATTATGCAAAAGAATTTGTAGCCAAACCAATCACTATTATCGATGCATTAGACATTGCAAAAGCGATTCAGGAAATAGACTTGCCATTTTCTAAATTAGATATTGGAAAGTTGGCCTATGAATGTCACTTAAATGTAGAAGGTTGTGTAGATAAAGTTGCTTTTGTAAAAAACAAATTGCAAGGAGCTACCAAAGCAGAAGGTATCCAACCAAAGGATGTTGTATTGTATGGTTTTGGAAGAATTGGACGCTTATTAGCGAGAGAGTTAATGTCGAAAATGGGAAAAGGATCTCAATTACGATTGAGAGCTGTGGTAACTCGTGGAGCTATTAATCAAACGGTTTTAGAAAAAAGAGCTTCTTTGTTAAGTATCGATTCAGTTCACGGAGATTTCTTAGGAACGGTACAAACAGATATTGAAAATAAAGCATTAATTATTAACGGAACTACCGTTAAAATGATTTCTGCAAACGCACCTGAAGAAATTGATTATACAGCGTATGGAATTAATGATGCTTTAATTATTGATAATACAGGAGCTTTTAGAGATAAAGAAGCTTTGAGTAGACACTTAAAAGCGAAAGGAGCAAGTAAAGTGTTACTAACTGCGCCAGGAAAAGGAGTTCCTAATATTGTACACGGGGTAAATCATAAAGAACACAACCCAGATTCTGTAGATATCTTTTCAGCAGCATCGTGTACAACCAATGCAATTACACCAATTTTAAAAGTAATTGAAGACAATTACGGAATTAAAAAAGGACACTTAGAAACGATTCATGCCTATACCAATGATCAAAATTTGGTAGATAATATGCATAGCAAATACCGTAGAGGTAGAGCAGCTGCATTAAATATGGTAATCACTGAGACTGGAGCTGGAAAAGCGGTATCTAAGGCATTACCTGCATTAGAAGGGAAATTGACATCGAATGCAATTCGTGTTCCTGTACCCAACGGATCTTTGGCTATTTTAAACTTGCAATTGCATACGACTGTTAGCACAGATGCACTAAATGCAATTATGAAGCACAATGCTTTGGAAGGTGATTTGGTAGAACAAATTCAATATTCTTTGGATAATGAGTTGGTATCTACTGATATTATTGGAACCACTGCTCCTTCAATTTTTGATAGCAAAGCAACCATTACTGATGGAGATTCAATCGTATTATACATTTGGTATGATAACGAATATGGATACAGTCACCAAGTAATTCGTTTGGCGAAGCACATCGCTAAAGTGAGAAGATATACATACTATTAGTAGTATTTTACATATTAAAACGTTGAAAGCGCCTCTAATTTAGAGGCGTTTTTTTATGATTATAGCTGGAGAGATTTTATGCGTTTACTTACTCTGGATGAGTATACGTTGGTAGCAGAGCTAAGAAAATAATGTCATTTCGAGGAACGAAGTAACCTATTTTTTGAATGTAAAATTCAAAACTCGAAATGTAAAATTTAAAAGTTTCAAGGTACTATTTAATGTGACTTTTTCCTTTTTACGCTTTTCATGGAACCTCTTTTGTTTTACCCCATGTTTTTTCATTAATTTTAACGAAAAACAAAACTCAATGAAATCTCTTTACACACTTTTTTTAGCAATACTAATAACAGGGAGTATGACAGCACAAGATTCTAAATTACCATACTACGAAATTCCGGAAGCAGCAAAAGAATATACAGCAGGAACTGTGGCCAGTAGGATGGTAGATGGTTTAGGTTTTCGGTACTATTGGGCAACAGAAGGACTGACGGATAAAGATCTTGCTTTTCAACCCACAAAAGAGGCTAGAACAGCAGGTCAGACCATAGATCATATCCTCGGATTGTCACAGGTAATTTTAAATGCAACATTAAAAGTGCCAAATGGTAGCCCTCAACCTAAAATGACCTTTGCAGAGAAAAGAAAAAAAACTTTAGAGAATTTAGAAAAAGCGAGTAAAATTTTAAGAGAAAGTAAAGACCTCTCTCAATATAAAATCATTTTTGGGAAGACAGAGTTTCCGTTTTGGAACAATATCAACGGGCCTATCTCAGATGCTTTATGGCATACAGGACAAGTTGTGTCTTTTAGACGTTCTTCTGGAAATCCATTTCCAAAAGGAGTAAGTGTATTAACAGGAAAGAAAAGAAATTAGCGCGTAAAAAATTAGCAAGTACATGAGTATTGAGCAAAAAATTAAGGCATTAAGAGAAGAGTTAAATCAGCATAACAATGATTATTATGTCTTAGACAATGCCACTATTTCTGATTATGAGTTTGACATAAAACTCAAAGAATTAGAAAAAATGGAGGAGGAAAATCCACAGTATGAAGATCCAAATTCCCCAACCAAAAGAGTAGGAGGTCAAATCACAAAGAACTTTACGACTATCGTTCATAAGAATCGAATGTATTCTTTAGACAATTCCTATTCTAAAGATGATTTGTTGGATTGGGAGAAACGGATTCGGAAGATGTTGGGAAGTGAGGATACTGAATATACTTGCGAATTAAAATATGATGGTGCTTCCATTAACTTGACCTATGAAAAAGGTCAGTTTATTAAGGCGGTAACACGTGGAGACGGATTTCAGGGAGATGAAGTGACCCCGAATATTCGTACGATAAAATCGATTCCATTAGTTTTAAAATCTGACTTCGTCAATGATTTTGAAATGAGAGGTGAAATTATTTTGCCCTTGAAGGGATTCAATAAAATGAATGAAGAACGGGTAGCGGAAGGAGAAGAGCCTTATCGAAACCCAAGAAATACAGCTAGCGGAAGTTTAAAACTCCAAGACAGTGGCGAGGTAGCAAAGCGTCCTTTGGATTGTTTGTTGTATCAAGTAGTCGCCGACGAAAGAAAATATGCTACGCATATGGAGAGCTTGGATGCGGCTAGAAAAGTTGGATTTAAGGTACCTAAAACCATTGTATTAGCAAAAACTATTGATGAAGTTTTTGATTTTGTAAATCATTGGGATACAAAACGACATGATCTTCCTTATGAAACCGATGGCGTAGTGATTAAAGTAAATAATTTGCACCAACAAGAAGAGTTAGGATATACCTCCAAATCGCCTCGTTGGGCAATTGCTTATAAATTTAAAGCAGAACAAGTTTCAACAGTTTTGCATGAAATCACCTATCAAGTAGGGAGAACGGGTGCCATTACACCTGTCGCAAACTTAGAGCCTGTACAGTTAGCAGGAACCACGGTAAAGAGAGCTTCTTTACACAATGCTGATCAAATTGAAAAGCTAGACATTCGAATAAATGACACCGTTTTTGTAGAAAAAGGAGGGGAGATTATTCCAAAGATTATCAAAGTAGATGAATCTAAACGGCCTAGTACTTCTCAACCAACAATCTATGCGACTCACTGTCCAGAATGCGATACAGAATTGATACGAACAGAGGGTGATGCGAAGCATTATTGTCCGAATGTGTATGGATGTCCACCGCAAATCACAGGGAGAATTCAGCATTTTATCAGTAGAAAAGCGATGGATATTGATGGGTTGGGTGGAGAAACAGTTGACCTGCTTAGAAAAGAAGGTTTGGTAGCAAGTTATGCTGATTTGTACGATTTAAATGTAGCACAGGTTATTCCTTTAGAACGAATGGCGGAGAAGTCTGCTCAAAACATGATTGAGGGAATTGAAAAGTCGAAAGAGATTCCTTTTGAAAAAGTATTGTTTGCCTTAGGAATCCGATTTGTGGGAGAGACTGTGGCTAAGAAATTAGCAAAGCATTTTAAAAGCATTGATAATTTAATGACTGCTGATTTAGAGACCTTAATTGCTGTTGATGAAATAGGAAGTCGAATTGCAGAAAGTATTCTAGAGTTCTCGAATGATCTAGGGAATATGCAATTGATTGCTCGATTAAAGCACCATGGAGTTCAGTTGCAGGTTTCTCAAGAAGATTTGGCAGGACAAACAGATAAGTTACAAGGAAAAGTATTTGTGGTCTCTGGAGTTTTTTATCAAATGACACGTAACGAACTCAAAAAAGCCATTGAAGACAATGGTGGAAAAGTAAGTTCTTCCATTTCTAAAAAAACAGACTATGTTGTAGCTGGGGATAATATGGGGCCAAGCAAAAAAACAAAAGCTGAAGATTTAGGAGTCGCTATTATTTCTGAGGAAGATTTTATTGGTATGATTGGGTAACAAAGTGCTAATTTGGAAATGAATTCATGTAGCAATGAGTTTAAAGTTCAGTATTTGTCTTTGCGAGGGAGGAACGACCGAAGCAATCTGTCCAAATTATGAGATCGCTTCGTTATACTCGCGAAGACATTCTAAATTGTCTTTGCGAGGGAGGAACGACCGAAGTAATCTGTCTAAATTATGATATCGCTTCGTTACATTTGCT
>JAESUF010000121.1 GCA_016763215.1 Flavobacteriaceae bacterium | reverse complement strand
TTGATTGTTGAATTGAATAAAAAAGATAGAGCTCTTAAAGTACAAGCAAAAGAGATTATAGCTAAAGCAGATTCAACTGTTCAAGTGAATGACAAGGATTATGTTTTTATTCATTTTATAATGAATAACCTCCCAAGAGGAATTATTGGATTGTTACTGGCTGTAATATTAGCAGCAGCAATGTCTTCTACGGCATCTGAACTGAATGCCTTGGCTTCAACTACGACTATAGATGTGTATAAAAGAAATGTAGCACAAGGGAGAGATGAAGCTCATTATGTAAAAGCATCAAAATGGTTGACCTTAGTCTGGGGGCTGTTGGCAATTTTGATTGCTTGCGTTGCAGACATGTTTGATAATTTAATTCAGTTAGTAAATATTATTGGGTCGGTTTTCTATGGAAACGTTTTGGGTATTTTCTTATTGGCATTTTTCTTTAAGAAAGTAAAAGGAAATGCTGTTTTTTATGCAGCAATTATAACACAGATACTAATATTTTTAATTTATTATTTTGGAATATACCGATTGGAAAGCCAAGGTTTAGAACCCATAATTAGTTATTTGTGGTTAAATTTTGTTGGTTGTATACTTGTTATTTATTTTGCTTTGATGTACACCTTTAAATCAAATGACTTTAAGGTTAAAATGACTTTGTCTTTAACTTCATTAGTCTTGTTTAAAGTTATTTACGATACAATTTATTCTGAATTAACATTAGTTCATGTAATTATATTGATGGTCTTATTCATTTTTATGGGTGTTTTTAGCGTAGAAAGAAAATCGTTAACTAATGGAGATAAAAATTAGAAAAGCAACACTAGATGATCTTCAAGTTCTTTTAGAATTTGAACAAGGCATTATTGAGGCAGAAAGACCGATGGATGTTACTTTGAAAAGAGAGAACACAAAGTATTACGATCTCCCTTTCTTAATCAACAATGAACATATTGAATTGGTCGTTGCCGTTGAAAATGAAGAGTTGATAGGAGTTGGATATGCAAGAGCAGTAAAGGCAAGAGAATATGTTCAGTTTGATGAATTTTCTTACTTAGGATTTATGTTTACCAAAACGGAGCATAGAGGGAAGGGAGTCAACAAAAAGATCATGGATTATTTATATGACTGGTCACTAGCCAGAGGAATCTATGAAGTCCGATTGGAAGTGTATCCAAATAACCCAGGAGCAATTAGAGCCTACGAAAAGGTAGGAATGAAAACCACAATGCTTACGATGAGAATTGATTTGAGAAGCAAATAAAAAAAGAAAGGCATTTGATTATAATCAAATGCCTTTCTTTTTTAAATTCAAAATTTTAAACTCTAAAGTTAAAAGTAAGTGTGTAAATAAATTTTCAAACTCATTATCCTTTTAGCTTTTACAGTTATAATTTTTACTTAGCTCCCCATTCTTTTAAAGAATCGGTATTCATTTTTACATAATCAGCATTCTTAGCTACCTTAGATAATTCTAAAGATTTTTTAGCAGTAGCGATTGCTTTTTTCTTGCTTCCCATTTTAGCATAGATTAAAGACTGTTGTCTCAATTGCCAAAATGCAGGCTTTTCTGTCATAGACATTGCTTTCTCCATCCATTCACCAGCTTTCTTGATGTCTTTATCTTGTTGACTATAGTATACCGCTGCATTGTAATAATCTCTTGCAGATGGCCCACTTAAAGTACTAGTAATTGATTTTAGAACAGCCGCATCTGTTGGAACTTCAAATTGAATTCCTACATAGGTCTTTTCCCATAAGATTCCAATAACAGCAGAACTACTTGTTAAATCATCAAATGACATTGTGTAGGTTTCAATATTCATTGGCATAGGATATGTTTGCACACTAGCTTTAGCCACTACCTTACTATCATCCCATTTCCCTGGAGTTCCCCAGTTGTTAGAATCAGCATAAAATAACACCTCCCATTTTCCTTTGTTAGGAATGGTATAGATAGCATAAGATCCAGCTTTTAATGTTTGCCCGTTAACAGTAACATCAGTACTAAATGTAATCTTCGTATTTGCATTCGCTCCTGTTCTCCATGTTTTTCCAAAAGGAACTAGGTCTCCAAATATCGTTCTACCACGCATTCCTGGTCTCGAAAATTCTAAAGTAACATCTGTTAATCCTACTTTTTGTTCAATTTTAGAAAATGGACTCGGTTGAGGAGTGGTAATCTGTGCGTTCGCTGTGTAAGTAAATACTACCATACATGCGATTAATAAAAATTTCTTCATTATTTCTTTATTTATTTTAGGTTTCGTAAAAATACAATTATCAGATTTTTTTTTAAATGAACTTACTTTTCTTTTCCTGGATGGTATGTTTTTTGTGCTTTCTTTAACACATCTTCTCTGTAGTAAGCAACATCCTTGAAATTTCCGTCGGCATACCGTTGCGACTGATCACTAAAGTGAGGAGAATTTGGATCTCCACTTTGTCCACCTGCCAACATGGTTTTAGCTCGTGCTTTAGCTCCAAATTCAACCACGGCTACAAAACTGTTTCCAGAGGTTCCATATTGTCTTTTGGTTCCATTTCCAAAACGAGTACCAAAAGAGGCCAAAGCTCCCCATCTTCCAGAAGCCATTCCAACACCAATACTAGGCTTAGTGTCATTAAAATCTTGAAAAATAGCGCTGTCGTTTCTTTGGTAACGATTGAACTCTCCCCAAGGTGTTTTCCAAGAACCAAAATCGGATTTCAATCTTTTTAAGCATTGTTCAAAAATAGCCAAACGTTCTTTAGAAGAAGAAGTGCTACTCATATATTCAAATCGTTCCAACCTAGAAGCTCTTTTCCCAGCATTGCTTCTTGGTACTTTTCCTGAACGATAGTATTCATTAAGGTAAAATTGAGCTAGTGTCATTTCTATTGAATTTACTTCAACTTTAAAATCCCACTCCTTTAACAATTTGATAGCCTCTCTAGCTTCTGTTGATTTTACGGATGCTCTTTTGGAAGCTTCAATTAATCCAGTAATGAGTTTGTCGGCACCAGGTAAATAAGGATCGTAGGCCAAGCCTATTAAAGAATTTAATGTTAAATCTTTTGCTTTCTTTAATAAAGGAATTGCATGGATGCCTCTAAAGTTTTCAGGATAGGAAGCCATGTATACTGGATAGTCTTCCTTTTTCGGACTGTATTCAGCAGCAGAAGTAAAGGGTGTTGAGTTGCAATTTTGAATCCAATGAGTAGGAGGGTTCTTTACAAAGATGTTGTCTTCTAAAGCATGTAACCCTTTCCAGTCTGTATCTGGATTACTTCCGTCGACTGGCTTTGTGTAATCAAATCGTTCATCTCTTTTCGGAATAAAATTTCCATGATAATATGCAATCGTTCCATCCGCATCGGCATAGACAGTATTGTTAGAAGAATTTGTTCTAATATCCATCATTTGATGAAACTCTGTATGATTCGACATTTTCGTTCTTGTAAACGATTGCTCAAGGGCTTTAATTGGACTCCACATCAATGCTGTTGAGATCCATTTGTCTCCTTTGGAATGTGTAATTGGACCATGATGCGTACGGTACATCGTGAAATCTTTTTTAGCAAACCCCAAACCATTCTTATAGTTAAGAGATATTTTAATTGAATCTATTGGCCTCAATTCATCTCCATACTTATAGTGTAACCCTTTTTCATTTTTGACAATTGTTTCTTCAAATTCATCGATAATATCTGTACCCGTAGAGGTATGCATCCATCCCGTTTTTTCATTGAATCCTTGGTAGATGAAAAATTGACCCCAAGTTGTAGCACCATAAGCATTTAATCCTTCTTCACTAACGACATGCAGTTCTCCTCTAAAGAAAAAAGAAGTATGTGGGTTAATGAGCAACATGGCATTTCCAGACTTTGTTTTCTCTCCAGCTATTGCAAAACCATTAGACCCTCTAGGCTCATCATCTTTCAACCGAATCAATCCGTCATGAAAGGCTATGTTCTTATTCATCAATTGTTTTCCGTAAAAAGCTCCAATTTTTCTTGCTGAAACACGTTCAATATCACCACCAATAGATCCCTCGCTAAAGTACATTGGCATCCAAGGTTCAAAATGAGTTAACAATTTTGG
>JAESUF010000120.1 GCA_016763215.1 Flavobacteriaceae bacterium | reverse complement strand
CGCACCAAATAATGAAGCCTGTAAAAGGGCTGTGATTGTTGGTGGCGGACTTATTGGTATTGAACTGGCAGAAATGCTACATTCTCGAAATATTCCAGTAACATTTTTAGTACGAGAAGACAGTTTTTGGAATGGTGTTCTACCTTCTGGGGAAAGTGGAATGATTAATCGGCATATTATAGACAATCATATCGATTTACGTTTAAATACAAATCTAAAAGAAATCAAATCCGACGAAAATGGCCATGTTAAATCTGTCGTTATTGAAGAAACAGGCGAAGAAATTGCGTGTAATGTTGTTGGATTAACTGCAGGAGTTTCACCAAACATCAACTTTGTGAAAAATTCAGATATAGAAACTGGTCGTGGTGTATTGGTCAATCGTTTTTTAGAAACGAGTGCAAAAGACGTGTATGCAATTGGTGATTGTGCAGAGCAACGTGAGCCTATTGGTAACAGAAGGCCTATAGAGGCTGTTTGGTATACTGGTAGAATGATGGGGGAAACCTTGGCTCAAACAATCTGCGGAAACAAAATTGAATACAAACCAGGCCATTGGTTTAATTCTGCAAAGTTTTTAGACATCGAATATCAAACCTATGGATGGGTTTTTTGTGAGACAGTTAAAAAAGATACGGAGCTTCATTTTCATTGGAAACATAAAGGTGATATGAAATGTATTACAGTTGCTTATCATAGAGATTCAAATGAGTTCTTAGGAATTAACACATTCGGAATTCGAATGCGTCATGAAATTTTTGACAAATGGCTTACCGAGAAAAGAGATGTACACTACGTATTGGAATATTTGGCTGATGCCAATTTTGATCCTGAATTCTACACACTACATGAAAAAGAAATTATATCAAAATTTAACCAAGAAAACGGCACTACTATTCAATCAAGAAAGAAAAGCTGGAAACGAATTTTTACAAGCGCCTAAGAAGATATGAAAGCAATAAAAAAATCAGGATTCGTTATATTTCTAATTGGATTAGCCATTTTTACTGGAACAATTTTTACAGGCTCCTTTAGTTTGACTTCGTCTGAATTAGACACATATATAAATGAAAAAGGCTATAAAAGTGACGTAGTAAAAAACGAACTTTCAAAGGCTGTTGTTACAGATGAAAGCATCAATATTTTTGAATTCTCAAGCAGAGTTCGTGCTGCATTCGAAGCTTCAAATAATCATTATGATGCTTTAATAGCAAAATATGACGCAGAGAAAAACTGGGACGAAAAAGGAAAACAGTATCAATATAAAATTTATGGCAAGGCACATATCTTAAGCTATGAACTTGCAAAGAAAGCAGGTAAAGGCTATGTAAAAGACAATGCCGGCTTGCTTTGGTTTCTTACTTTTGGACTGGCAATATTAGGAGCTCTGCTTTTTATTTTACCCAACTTTATTTTATTAGGAAAACCAGGAATTAAGAACAACGGTATTTATTTAGACTCTAGTACAAACCGTGGATTCATCGCTTGGATGGTACTTGTATACTTGGTCTCTTTTTACTTAGTTCTTTATTTCATGCCAGATTATATTGTCAATTGGACCTATATTTTAGATCCCATTGCCAAGTCTTTAAATGGTAATGGTGCAAGTCAATGGTTTGTGTATGGATTCTTGTATTGTACAATTATGGTTGTGATGGCAACTCGAATGTATGTTAAATACAGACATAATAAGTATCAAATTATTCGGACAACATCAGTGCTGTTTTTCCAAATTGTTGTTGCTTTTTTAATTCCCGAAATCATGACAAGCTTGCAGATGCCTTATTATGATTTTAAAAATGCTTTTCCTTTAGATTATGATTTTTTCTTTGAATGGAACTTAAAGGCATTAACAGAAAGCGGAGGCATCGGATTATTTATTCTCGTTTGGGGAATTGTATTGACACTTGTTATTGTTCCTGTGATGGTCTATTTCTTTGGAAAAAGATGGTATTGCTCTTGGGTTTGTGGTTGTGGTGGATTGGCAGAAACTTTGGGAGACCCTTACAGACAACATTCTAACAAGAGCATGAAGGCTTGGAAATTGGAACGTTGGGTAATTCACTCTGTATTGATCATTTCATTAGTCATGACAGTGGTTACCTTATATTGTTATTTTAGTGAAGCAGAATCCTTTTTAGGGATTAGCTCTCAATGGATTAGAGATTCCTATAGTTTCTTAATCGGTTCTTGGTTTGCAGGTGTTATTGGAACAGGGTTTTATCCAATCTTTGGAAACAGAGTTTGGTGTCGTTTTGGATGTCCATTAGCAGCATATCTAGGGTTTGTTCAACGTTTTAAATCTAGATTTAGAATTACAACCAACGGAGGTCAATGTATTTCTTGTGGAAACTGTTCTACCTATTGTGAGCAAGGAATTGATGTAAGAGCCTATGCACAAAAAGGCGAAAATATTGTCCGTTCTAGTTGTGTAGGTTGTGGTATCTGTTCAGCAGTATGTCCAAGAGGCGTTTTAAAATTAGAAAATGGCCCAGAAAATGGAAGAATTAACCCTACTGATGTCCTATTAGGAAATGATGTGAATTTAATGGATTTGGTAAACAACAAATAATGACCTTTAAAAAACTTCTTTTTATTCCTTTTTGTTGTGTTTCTTTGCTCGTTTTTAGTCAGCAAAAGTCCTACCATAAAGCCTATTTCAAAAATGGAAAATTAAAAGAAGAAGGCTGGATTCAAAACAGTCAAAAGAAAGATTATTGGAAATTCTATTACAGAAATGGAAACCTAAAAAGAGAAGGACGTTTTAAAAAAAATTTAGAAACTAAATATTGGTATTATTACAACAAGAATGGTTCTAAAAACAAGGAGGGTCATTTCCAAGCAGGTAAACAAAATAAATGGTGGTTATTTTATGATGACATGGGGCATGTCAATCATAAATGTCAATTAAAAAAATAATCAAAAGAATGGCTATTGTTTGATTTATAAAAAGGAAAAGTTGGTCAAAGCAGCAAAGTACAAAAAAGGAAAAAAGATAAAAGAATGGGCAGACTTAAAATCTTTTAAGAAAGAAAATAGTCTATTCGATTTGAGATCAAAAGTACTGTAGAGCTAAAAAATACTTTACTCCTTTCTAACGTTAAACTATCAGACTACAACAGTAATAATTCTTGAATGTAAAACCTCCCAAACGAACAACTAACAATATTAAAAGAGTCAACTTGATT
>JAESUF010000119.1 GCA_016763215.1 Flavobacteriaceae bacterium | reverse complement strand
TCTAAATAGAAAATTAAAAAAACCTCAACCTCTTAAAAATCAAACCTATAATTCAATTTAAAGGCTACTCCCCAGTTTTTACGATTGATCTCCTGATTGTAATTATCAGAAACCACAAAATAGATATACGACAGAGGTTTGTACTCCCATTGCAAGCGACTATTGATGTTAAAATTATCAAACTGTGTATTGTACTGTATATAGGTAGTCCAGTTTAATCGATTGGATAAGAAAAATTCTCCGGTGAATCGCGCTAAATGGAACGTATCACTTCCTAGTTCTTTTAAATCGATACCATTACGCTCGTATCTCAACTGTAAACGTGCTAAGGGCATTAATCTGTATTGGACATTCGTACTTAAGCGATTTCTATGCCCATTATAGTAACTGCCAAAACCTATATCACCTCCATATTGAAACTTTTTATTGTCAGCAGATGAATACCCCAAACCAGCATCCATATAATTATATTGGTCGACCACAATTGCATTCCCGTTATTCAACGGATCAAACGCATATTTTAAATTTACATACTCATGAATTATCCACCCATAAATAGAAGACTGATTTTTAAATGTTAAGTTATTATTCAAAATACTTCTAGATTGTAAAACTTCGCCTTTATCATCCCAATACGTATTGTTTGATAGATTAAAATAGCGATAATTATCAAAAATTCTAGAATCTTTATAGAATTTAGTCAAAGTAAAACGGCTACTAGCTTGTACGTATCCTTCTCTTATGATGCTTTCTGAAATAGCATCGTAATTATATAAACGTGGCACAAAACCGACATCAGTAATATAATTTTTTTCCACTTTTCTAATCCCAGCATAACCAGATGCATTTGTATTATTGTACCAAACTCCTAAATTATAAAAATTCGTATCTCCAGATACATTGCTCGTAAAACTCTGTGCAACATTTGCCAACCCTGACCATTTATTATTTTTCGATTGATAATTTAAATTAAATCCCCCTACTCTGTTATAGTCATCTAAAAACGAAAAACCATCGGTTTCTTGCCTATTAATAATAAATCCTGTAGCAGTAAAAGCATCAGACAATTGTTGTTGTACAACGAAAGCACCATAGTTTTGTGCAGGTTTCCCATCTTCCTTTTTAGTTGCTACATTCAGTACGCCCAAACGTGTTTTTTCGGCAATATTTCCTGACAATTTCAGCCCGAAGGATATATCACTTTCAGCACCAATTCTTCTAGAATAAAATGGGTTTACACCACTTACTCCCAGATTCGTAAAAAGATCGCTGTTTTCTAAAAAGAAGTTTCGACGTTCTGGAAAAAATACTGAAAAACGACTCAAATTAGTCACTTGCCTATCGACATCTATCTGTGAGAAGTCTGGATTAATAGTTACATCCAACTTTAATGAAGAACTCACATTGTATTGGACATCGACACTAGGTTTTACATTGGTGTCTTTAGTACCATTGGTCACATCCACCAAGTGATTCATCGTTAGAGAGGGTGTTATCGCAAATCGTGATGATTTACTTTCCGATAAATTTTCAACCACAAAAGGTTTGGAAAAGCGTAAATCAAATTGGCTATAGTTACGATCTATTGGTGTGCTCGTAGTCCATTCATTTAATTTTATATTTCTCGTGTGAAACATCAAACCCCAATTTGGGTTGTCTGCTTTATAGCCTAATGCTTTTAATGGAATTTCAATTTCGAAAATTTTTAAATTCCCTTTTACAGACGTTCTTGCATTCCAAACAGTATTCCAACTGGTACTTATCCTAAAACCATCTCCACTTCTAGCAACCAATGCATCTATTAATGCGCCTCCCATATTAACAATAAAGAAATAACCAGATTGTTGTTGGTTATAGGTATCGATAACGATCGCAAAAGAATCACTATTCCCTCCTGATCTTCGAATATCGTCACGCTTTAAGGAGCCAATATGAACACTGGAAGTTGTATCGTAATACACAGCACTTATATATAAATTTTCACCATTATGAAACATTTTTACCTCTGTTTTATTGGAGGCTAAATCTCCATTATTTGGTATATAATTAAGAAAGTTTACTTCAGGTATGAGATCATTCCATACCGACTCATTCAATTTTCCATCCAATTGAATATTACTTTTATTAAAGACTATTTTATCAGACTGTGCCTGTGTGTAGAAGCCCATTAAAAACACTACTAGTAAAAAAATAATTTTTCTCATCTTACATTAATTAAACAGGTGACTTAGATTAAAAAAAGCACCATGGTAAGCGAAACTACCTTAAGTTTGTATTGGATTTTTAAAAAGTAGACCAATCACCATTCTACATCTACATAAAATTGTTATTGAAAGAAACATGGGTTTGTCTATACTAATTAAACCTTTAACATCTAAAACCTATGTTTGAGCTACTTTTAATATGCGATCTCTTTAAAGTTGTATTTTAGTTCACAAATGAGCAATTATAAAAACATACAATCATTTTTTAATATTTCAATAGTCAGACATTTACTATTCTGGACTGCAGTATTCACCTATTTTATCATTACTATTGAGATTAAATATTTTAGTAGCTACCAAGAAGCAATAGAAGCCAGAACCATTTTAATTTCTATGCAAATTATTACGGCCTATACGTGTCTTTCTGTTTTAATTCCCCGTTACTTAAACCCTAAAAAAAATATCCAATTCACCATTGGATTACTACTATTATTGGCCAGTGTTTACACCCTGTTTGTATGCATTATGGAATTCTATTATCAGCCTAAGTATTTTGATGGCAAAGATCTTCTTTCTGACTATAATTCAAAAGAACAGTTTTGGAAATATATCTTCAATTTCCCTATGTTTATGGGGAAGTCCGTTAAATTTTTAACGCCTACAATTTTGATAGTAATCGCAAAATTCTACAAAAATCAGCAGAAATATTTACAGCTTAATGAACAAAAAAAAACCACTGAACTCGCTGTATTAAAACATCAATTAAATCCACATTTTTTATTTAATACTCTTAACAATTTATATGCTTTATCTATAAAAAAATCGGACGAAGCTCCAGAAGTGATTGCAAAGCTTTCAGAAATGTTGGACTATATGTTATATGGTTGCAATGAAAAATATGTAGCGCTACATAAAGAAATGGAATTAATAGAAAATTACCTTGCCTTAGAAAAAGTTCGTTATGGTAAAAGAGTGATTATTGAGTTTAATAAAAACGTGGAAAAGGATGTTAAAATAGCTCCTTTAATTTTGTTGACTTTTATAGAAAATGCTTTTAAACATGGGGTTTCTCAAGAACTAAAAGAAGCTCAGATACACATACAAATCACTTTAAAAGGGCATTATATTTACTTTGAAATCTTAAATTCTATTGCTAAAAACAAGGCGCCTTCTAACAAGCCAAGCATTGGCTTAAACAATGTAAAGCAACAACTAGAATTATTATATGCTGGGGACTATACGTTAGATATTACGGAAAAAAAGGATAATTTTAATGTCCGCTTAAAATTGCCAGCAAAATGACATACAAATGTGTAATAATTGATGATGAAGAATTAGCTAGAGAGCTATTAGAAACGCACTTGTCGCAATTAGATGATTTTGAATTGGCAGCCTCTTGCGCTAGTGCCATTGAAGCAAGTAAAGTATTACAGGAAGAAACTATAGACCTCTTGTTTTTAGACATTGAAATGCCTGTTTTAAAAGGGACCGATTTCTTTAAAAACTTACTCCACAAGCCACAGGTTATTTTTACTACGGCATATCGAGATTATGCCATTGAAGGCTTTGAACTCAATGCCGTTGATTATGTTTTAAAACCAATTAC
>JAESUF010000118.1 GCA_016763215.1 Flavobacteriaceae bacterium | reverse complement strand
TTCCTGTTACAAACTTGATGTCAGCTTCAATTTCAAAATCACGATTTTGATCAATGTAAAATTCTAGACTGGTTGTTCTTGCTGAAGAGTTTTTAGAAGACCAAGTATAACCGCCATTAGAAACAACTCCTATAGATTCCCCTTGTGTTCCTGTGCTCCAACCTCTGTAGTTGTCATTAAAAGCTTCTTTAAGGATATAGTCTTTGTTTGTAGAAGTGTAAGATGAGTATGATTTATCAGGTTTTTTTAAATAACTTACTCGTAAGTAATCGATTTTTAATTTTGTCTTTGAAGAAGCCTGAAACCCAATTCGATTACCAAAAAAGGAACGAGAATGTGTGGAGTATACTTTTTTTCTATTGATAAAAAAGTAGAGTGTACCTCCTACTTTTCGAACAGTCATTCGGTTGAAGCCGTACTTGCTAATATGAGAAGATTTTGTCCAATCTTTAATAGCATGATATGAAGATCCGTCATACCAACTGATTCTGTAGGACCCACCGGCAGTAAATCCAAAATAGTATTTTTTAGTTATATCGCTGCCAAAGATTAACGATTGTAGTGTTGTTGTTTTTGTTCCTGAAAGTCTTTTAAATCGACTTTCAATTTCAAAATCTTTACCAGTATCTAAAAAAATTTTCTTTGAGGTGGTTTTTGCTTTTGAAATAGTAGATTGCCAATAATAATAACCTTCATTAATTGTCCCTTCAGAGCTACCATTGGATGCTCCTTCCGACCAATAATTATCATTGTTGTAGAAACCATCATAGAAGATGTTCTCCTTTTTGTTTGAGTAATCGTAGTAGTCAGATTGGCTATTGGCACCAACTGTTGCAAAGAGTAAAAGAAATAGAATGGTTAGTTTGTTATTTTTCATGCTGACAAGTTAATAAAATTATGGTAAAATAGCTACAATTCGCAACGGACTCCCACTTCCGCCTTTTATTTTCATAGGCAAAGCAATAATGGTAAACCCTTTTTCAGGAAGCTGCTCTAAGTTAGTTAGGTTTTCGAAAATAGGAATATTTTTTGATAATAACGTGACATGACTTTTAAAATGTGTCGACTGGCCATAGTCAATACTTGGTGTATCAATTCCAATGGAATGAATTTTTCTGTTTTCTGTAATCCAAGTTGCTGCTTCAGGAGATAGCCCGGGGAAATGTAATAATTGAACGGCTTTATCTCCTCGTTCATCGGTTCCCATATACTTTACTTTATTTGGGTAGTAGGTAGAAAACCCTGTTTGTAACAAAACAATACTTCCTTCTGGTATGTGAGTGTTGTGTTTCTTTTCCCAAGCTTTTAAATCGTTCACAGTTATTAAATAATCGGGATTGTTTAAGGCGTTTGCAGAGACATCTATTTTAATGGCAGAACCAATTAAATTTTTCAAAGGAATTTGATCGACGGTTTCTGCTCCTTCGGCAAAATGAATAGGCGCATCTATATGCGTTCCTCCATGTTCGGCAGTTTCAAAATTGTAGGCAGAGTAGTAATAACCTTTGTCTGTTCTTCCTTGAAAAACAGTGTCCATTTTAAACTCTTTGGCAGTTACCCAATAAATGGTTTCTGGAGAATAGGAATGAGATAGGTCTACGATTTTGCTATTTGATAGGTCTAAAGTGTTGGTTACTGGTTTTTCTTTTTCACAGCTGATGAAAAGAAGGGAGAGAAGAGAAAAAAGAACTATTGATTGTTTCATACCAACAAGGTAGAAAAAAACAGCCAATAAAGTTCCTTAATCACTAGTGCCTAAAAAATTCATGTTTAAAAAGGAAATAACCAAACCAAGGCTACGCCTTGTTCATAATGTCTTCAATCTCTTCCGCTTCTACAGGAATGTTGCGCATTAAGTTAAAAGGCTCTCCAGTTTTTTGAATCACCACATCGTCTTCCAAACGGATACCAAACCCTTCCTCGGGAATATAAATCCCAGGTTCTACCGTAAACACCATATTAGCTTGCATTGGCTCGTGTAGTAAACCATAATCATGGGTGTCTAAGCCCATATGATGGGATGTTCCGTGCATAAAGTATTTTTTATATGCTGGCCAGTCTTTGTCTTCGTTTTGCACGTCAGCTTTGTCTAACAGACCAAGACCAAGTAATTCTGAAGTCATGAGTTTTCCAACCTCTACATGGTAGTCTTCCCAGATGGCACCAGGGACTAACAATTTTGTAGCATCATTTTTTACCCGATTTACAGCATTGTAAACATCTTTTTGTCTATCAGTATACCGACCAGAAACAGGAATGGTTCTTGTCATGTCAGAAGAGTAATTTGCATATTCAGCTCCTACATCTAATAAGATTAAATCGCCAGCTTTACACTGTTGGTTGTTCTCTATATAATGCAATACATTGGCATTATTTCCACTCGCAACAATAGGAGTATATGCAAATTTCTTAGAGCGGTTTCTTAAGAATTCATGCATAAATTCAGCTTCTATTTCATACTCCCAAACATCAGGCTGTACAAAATTTAAAATACGACGGAAGCCTTTTTCAGTAATATCACACGCTTGTTGTAATAGGTCCAATTCTATTGAGTTTTTCACAGAACGTAAACGCTGTAAAATAGGGTTGCTTTTTGCTACTGAATGTGCAGGATATTTATCTTTAATCCACTTGGTAAAGCGATCTTCTCTAGTTTCTGTTTCTACATTGGCTCTATAATGTTCGTTGGTGTTAATGTAGATCGTTTCACATTGAGTCATTAGCTCAAAAAGAATTTTTTCTAGATCTTGCAACCAGTAAACTGTTTCAATCCCAGAGGTTTTTAACGCCGCTTTTTTTGTTAATTTCGCCCCTTCCCAAACGGCAATATGTTCGTTGGTTTCTTTTAAAAACAAAATTTCTTTATGTCTTGCTTTCGGGCAATCAGGAAATACCACCAAAATACTTTCTTCTTGATCTACACCGCTTAGATAAAAGAGGTCTCTATGTTGCTCAAACGGCATGGCACTATCGGCACTAATAGGATAAATATCATTGGAGTTAAAAACAGCCAAACTATTTGGCTTCATTTGAGCCACAAAGTTTTTTCTGTTATTGATAAAAAGCGAATTGTCGATAGCGTGATACTTCATTGTTTTTACTTTTAGAAATTAAGTCTTCTCAAAAATAAATAAAACAATGAGTTAAAAACGTAGCCAAATGGCGTTATTTTATGTTTTTTCGAATTCTAGTCATATGCCGTTTCGAAATCCCTAAAAAAGAAGCCAAATAATGTAGTGGAACTTCTAACAATAGTTTGGGTTCATTTTCTAATAACTTTTTATACCGTTCTTCAGGAGTTAGAGTTAATAAATCGATGCGATAATCATCAATTAGAAAGATTTGTTTTTCAATCAGATTAAAGTAAAATTGATGAAAAGCAGCATTATTTTTTAGAAGAGAATTAAAAGTATCGAGGTCAATATTCCACAAGACACAATTACTTAAAGCTTTAATACTTTTCCGTGAAGGTGTTTGCTGAAGGAAACTTCTTAGCGCTGAAGTACATGAATTTCTCAAGGCCAAATAGGTGGTTTTTTCTTCGTCTAAAATTTCGATGGAGTGTTGTAAAACACCACTTTCAATAAAGCAGAAAAATGAACATATTGCCCCTTTTTGAACTAAAAACTCATTTCTATTCAAGTTTAAAAGAGTGAAAGAGTTTACAATTTCTTGTAGATGGTGATCTAAAGAATCATCTTTTATAATTTCTTGTAAATAGTTGCGTAAATTTGATTTAGAAACATCCATCCATTCAAATTATTTTCACAAAAGCACCTTAGCGACGGTTACTTCTTCTAGCATTTCTTTTGTTTTTCCCTGAAGAATTAGTAGGTCTCCCTTGTCGAGGTGTGTGATTTTTTCCTTGTGATTTTTTTCCTGCTGATTTTTTAAAAGAACCTTTATTCTGTGTTGCGGCTCTTTTAGCGGGTGCTTCATCTGTAGGCTCGTAGCCAGGAATTACCTCAGTAAATAATTTTTTACCAAGGAGCTTCTCAATTTCTTTTTGATACTCTGTTTCTTCACTACAGACCAAAGAAATAGCTTCACCACTTGCACCAGCTCTACCAGTTCTTCCAATTCTATGCACATAATCTTCAGGAATGTTCGGCAATTCAAAATTAACAACATGTGGTAAAAGAGGGATGTCCAATCCACGTGCTGCAATATCTGTTGCTACCAACACACGAATGTCATTTGTTTTAAAATTAGACAAGGCTTTTGTTCGTGCTCCTTGACTTTTATTTCCATGAATGGCGGCAGCTGTGATTCCAGATTGAATCAACTTTTTAGTTAACTTATTAGCACCATGTTTTGTTCTCATGAAGATTAAAACCTGATTCCAATTACCCTCTTTGATCAGATTTGTAAGAACCTCTGTTTTTTTCTTCTTATCAACTCCATATACTCTCTGACTCACCATTTCTGCGGTTGAGTTTTCAGGAGTTGCTTCAACGAGTACAGGGTTTCTTAAAATCCCTTGAGCCAATTGTTTAATTTCTTTCGAAAAAGTAGCAGAAAAGAGTAAGTTTTGCCTTTTTGTAGGCATAAAACTGATAATTTTATTGATATCACGCACAAAACCCATGTCTAACATTCTATCGGCTTCGTCTAAAATTAACACGTCAATTCGTTTGAAAGAAACTGCTTTTTGATCGTGTAAATCCAATAACCTTCCTGGCGTAGCCACTAAAATATCGACACCTCTACGCAATGTTGCAATTTGAGAAGACGCTTTTACACCACCAAAAACAACGGTAGAGTGGATGTTTAAATAGGCACTATATTCTCGAATGTTTTCATAAACCTGAGCAGCCAATTCTCGCGTTGGAGTTAAGACTAAAGCTCGTAAAGGTCTGTATTTTGGGTGTTTTGTTTCTGATAAGTATTGAAGTACAGGGAGCGTAAAACCTGCGGTTTTTCCTGTTCCTGTTTGTGCAGAAGCCAAAACGTCTTTTCCTTGTAAAATTAAAGGAATTGCTTTTTCTTGAATTGGAGAAGGAGTTGTATATCCTTTTTCTTTGACGGCCTTTAACAGGGCATCACATAAACCTAAGTCTTTAAATTGCATGTATAATATTTAAGAAAAAACGGCTATTTGGTCTTTTCTGAATAGCGCTACAAATGTACACCGATTAATTGTGTACCAAATTTATTGTCAGTTTTTTATTATTTCAAATAAAAAAAAGGATTCGCACTGTGCGAACCCTTTTTTATAAATTTTACAATTGAACAGCTATTTTTTAATAAGCCCGGCAATAAAGAGTACGACGACTGCACCAATAACTCCAGTGACTAGATCGCTGATAATCCCTGTGCCAATAGAGATTCCTGCCAATCCAAATAACCAATGCCCCACAATACCTCCTACAATTCCTAAAACAATATTAATTAATACTCCAAAACCACCACCTTTCATCAATTTTCCGGCAATATAACCAGCAAGTGCCCCAATGAGCAAACCATACAATAATCCCATAAATAAAATTTTTAGTTAGTTAATAGGTTGTAAATTAAACAAATAAACTAAATAAGTGTAAAAGAGTTATTAACAGGTAGTTAAAAAGCAGAACTCATTTTTATTCATTATTTTTGGTTTTTACTTTTCAAAAGAGAACATCTTTAATTAAACTTAACCCAATGAAAACGATTTTTCAATTCTTATTTCTATTTATCAGTATTTCTTTGTTTGCTCAGCAATCAGTAACCAATACAACGATTGTAAAGAAGGCAATCCAAGAGAAAGAGGCGTTTACAAAAAACTCTATAATTAAAAATATTGCTTTTACGAATATTGGACCAACTATTATGAGTGGTCGTGTTGTAGATATTGATGTAAATCCAGAAAACACAGCAGAATTTTATGTGGGGTATGCTTCTGGGGGATTATGGTATACAGACAATAATGGAACAACGTTTACACCTGTTTTAGACAACTCTCCAACACAGAACATTGGAGACATTGCTACTGATTGGAAAAATGGAACTATTTGGGTGGGAACTGGAGAAAGTAATTCATCTCGTTCTTCATATTCAGGAATTGGAATTTTGAAATCTACAGACAAAGGAAAAACATGGAAGAATGTTGGGTTAACAGATTCTCATCATATTGGTAGAATTATCATCAACAAAAACAATCCAAATGAAGTTGTTATAGGAGTTATAGGCCACTTATATTCTGCAAATAAAGAACGAGGAATTTATAAAACTACTGATGGGGGAAAGACGTGGAAAAATGTTTTGTTTATAAACGATTTAACAGGAGTGATAGACATTAGTGTCTCTCCTAAAAATCCAAATGTATTATATGCTGCTTCATGGGAGCGTATGAGAAAAGCTTGGGATTTTGATGGTGATGGAAATAATTCTGCCATTTATAAAAGTACAGATGCAGGAACTTCTTGGAGAAAAGTAACAACAAAAGGAAAAGGGTTTCCTGTTGGAGATGGTGTTGGTCGTATTGGGATAGCATCTTTTAATGATGATGTTGTATATGCCTTTTTAGACAATCAGTTTAGAAGGCCAGTAACACCAAAGAAAAAGGGAAGTGGAATTCAAAAAGACGATTTTAAAACGATGTCTGTTGCTGATTTTATGAAATTAGACAACAAACAATTAAACACCTATTTACGGAGCAATCGTTTTGATAGAAAAGAAACAGCAACGGCTGTAAAAGCAGCGGTTAAAAAAGGAACAATAAAACCAAGTCATTTGGCAACGTATTTAGAAGATGCCAACTCTCGATTGTTTGATTCTCCAGTAATTGGAGCCGAAGTTTATAAATCTACAAACGGTGGAAAAACATGGAAAAAAACACACAAAGAATATTTAGACGGAGTATATAGTTCTTATGGTTACTACTTCGGAATTATAGGGGTAAGTGCAATAGATCAAAATAAAATATACATTGGTGGTGTTCCCTTATTAAAATCTGATGATGGCGGAAAAACATTTTCAAATATAGGAGGGGCAAACATGCATTCAGACCATCAAGCGTTATGGGTTAATCCAAATAGGTCAGGACATATTGTAAACGGAAATGATGGAGGTATCAACATTACTTTTGACGATGGTAAAAACTGGTCTAAAAACAACCCACATGCAGTTGGGCAATTTTATGCTGTTAACGTAGACAATAAAAAACCCTACAATGTATATGGAGGCTTGCAAGATAATGGTGTTTGGTACGGGCCAAGTAATTATCGTTTTTCAAAAGGTTGGCAAGGACGCGGAAGTTATCCTTACAAATCAGTTGGAGGGGGAGATGGTATGCAAGTTCAAATAGATAGCAGAGATAATGAAACGGTATATTCTGGTTCTCAATTTGGATATTACTATAGAGTAAATTTAAAAACAGGAAAACGAATTTCTATTCATCCAAAACACGTGTTGGGGGATTCTCCTTATCGATATAATTGGCAAACCCCAATCTTATTATCTCCACATAATCAAGATATTTTATACATGGGCGCAAATAAATTATTGCGATCTATGGATCAAGGAGCCACTTTTCAAGTAATTTCTAGTGATTTGACATTGGGTGGTAAAAAAGGAAATGTGCCTTATGGTACATTGGCAAGTATTTCTGAAAGCCCTTTTCAATTTGGTTTGATTTATACAGGTTCTGATGACGGTTTAATTCATCTAACCAAAGATGGTGGAAACTCGTGGGAAGATATTACAGGGTCGTTACCAAAAAATTTATGGGTAAGTAGAGTTGTTGCCTCAAAATTTAAAAAAGAACGGGTGTATGCAACCTTAAATGGATATCGTTCGGATGATTTTTCTGTTTATGTGTTTATGTCTGAAAACTATGGAAAAACGTGGAAAAATATTAGTGGTAATATCCCAACATCAGCAGTAAATGTGATAAAAGAAGATTCTGAAAATGAACCGATTTTATATGTTGGTACAGACAATGGTTTGTATGCTTCTTTTAATAATGGTGCTGAATGGCATCCGTTTAGTAATGGCATCCCGAATGTGGCAGTACACGATTTAGTAATTCAGGAAAGAGAGAAAGATTTGATTGTTGGAACCCATGGAAGAAGTATTTATAAAGCAGATATTTCTTATTTACAAAAGTTCAATCAGATTCGTGAAAAAGACACTCATGTATCTAAAATTAAAAACAGTCGTTTTTCATCTAGATGGGGCCGTTCATGGAGTCAATGGTCAGAGCCTTTTACACCTGAAATAACCATTCCGTTTTATTCAAAATCGAATAAAAAAGTTACAGTAAACGTATACGCTGGTGCTGTAAAAGTAAATTCATTTTCAGTGAATGCCGATCAAGGATTTAATGAAACTATCTTTGATGTTTCTTTTTCAAAAAAGGGAAGAAAAGCCTACGCAAAATCGAATCCAAAAGCTAAAATATCAAAAGCTAAAAATGGAGCATACTACTTGTTAAAAGGAAAATACACTGTAAAAATTGAAGAAGCCGAAAGCAGTTTTGAAATTAAGTAGAAAGGATGCTTTAAACTTAGGAGTATTCTAAACAGTTTTTTTATGTTAAATTAAACTTAATTAACAATTAGGGATTAGAGGTAAAGGGAATGAATGGATTAGATTAGCCGATCGAATTTTTTCAAATAGCGAATCTATGTTAAAAAGAATCATCTTTTCTTTTGTTTTCCTAATGACTTTTGTTGCCCATTCTCAAGAAAAATCAGAAGGTCTTAGAATTTTTATTGATTGTGATAGATGTGACAACCAATACTTACGACAAAATTTAGGCAATGTTGAATTTGTAAGAGATCAAAATTTAGCAGAAGTTCATTTGTTTTTCACAACACAACGAAATGGTAGTGGAGGGAATGAATTTGTCATTGATTTTATAGGAAGAGAAACTTTTGTAAATGTCAAAGATCGGTTGGTATTTAATACAAATGCTACGATGACAAGAGATGAGGTTCGAAACTTAACCTTAAGGTACATAAAACTGGGATTGGTGCGTTATTGGGTAAAAGCAGGTAAAATAGATGCAATTAGTATCAATGTTAAGAACAAACCCAAAGAAGAAGAGACACTAGAAATAGTTAAAGACCCTTGGAATTTCTGGGTGTTTAGAATTGGTGCAAATGGGAATTTTAGCGGTCAGGAAACACGAAGAAATAGTAGGATAAATACAAACGCGTCAGCA
>JAESUF010000117.1 GCA_016763215.1 Flavobacteriaceae bacterium | reverse complement strand
TAACAATATTAAAAGAGTCAACTTGATTGAAAGTAAAAATTATATAATTAAAGTAATCATCCCTGCTTATAATGAGGAAGATTCCATAGCCAATGTTGTAACTGATATTCCAAACATTGTTGATGAAATTATTGTCATCAGCAACAATTCTACAGATAACACAGGTGAGAATGCGGTAAAAGCTGGTGCTACCGTTTTACAGGAACCGAGGCGCGGATATGGTTATGCTTGTTTAAAAGGGATGGAATACATCGCTAATCAATCTAAACCGGCAGATATTATTGTCTTCTTGGATGGTGACTATTCTGATTATCCAGAGCAATTAACAGAAATTATTGCTCCAATTGTAAATGATAACATCGATTTTGTAATTGGTTCAAGAATTAAGAGACTAAGAGAACCAGGCTCTATGACTCCACAACAGGTTTTTGGAAATTGGTTGGCAACTTTTCTAATGAAATTATTTTTTGGAGCAAAGTACACTGACTTAGGTCCATTTAGGGCTATCAAATACAATAAATTACTCCAATTACAAATGGGAGATAAAACCTACGGATGGACAATAGAGATGCAATTAAAAGCCATCAAACAGCAATTTTCTTATGTAGAAATCCCTGTAAAATATAGAAACAGAATTGGTGTTTCAAAAGTTTCAGGCACTCTAAAAGGAACTATCTTTGCTGGCATTAAAATTTTAAGTTGGATCTTTAAATACAGTTTCAAATCATGATTGTAGAGTATTTAATTATATCGGTTTATTCTTTTGCGCTCATTCTTATATTTTTGTATTCGTTGGCACAATTGAATCTTCTATTCAACTACGTTAGTGCACAAAAAAAAGAGGATACCTGTTCTAAATTTGATTTTTCGAATCCTGAAGAAATTCCATTTGTTACCATTCAACTTCCTGTCTACAATGAGTTGTATGTAATGGAGCGTTTGCTAGACAATATTGTAAAATTAGAATACCCAAGAGAAAAATTAGAAATTCAGGTTTTAGACGATTCTACAGATGAATCTGTACGTAAAACTGCAGCTCAAATAAAAGAACTTCAAAAAACAGGAATCGACATTCAACATATCCGAAGGAGCAATAGAAAAGGATTTAAAGCGGGTGCTTTAAAGGAAGGCTTAGAAATTGCAAAAGGAGAATTTATCGCTATTTTTGATGCTGATTTTTTACCAAAGGAAGACTGGCTTCTGAGAACAGTTCCTTATTTCAAGGATTCGAATATTGGTGTTGTACAAACACGCTGGGGGCATATCAATAGAGATTATTCAACTTTAACCAAAGTTCAAGCCTTTGCCTTGGATGCTCATTTTACCTTAGAGCAAGTAGGAAGAAATAGCAAGGGACATTTTATTAATTTTAATGGAACCGCAGGTCTTTGGCGTAAAAAATGTATTCTAGATGCTGGCAACTGGGAAGGAGATACACTTACAGAAGACTTAGATTTAAGTTATAGGGCACAGCTTCGAAAATGGAAATTCAAATACTTAGAAAATGTAGAAACGCCAGCTGAATTGCCAGTAATTATTAGCGCAGCTAGATCTCAACAATTTCGATGGAATAAAGGAGGCGCGGAGAACTTTCAGAAAATGGCAAGAAGAGTTTTGACCACAAAAGGGATTTCTACTAAAACGAAAGTACATAGTATACTTCATTTATTAAATAGCTCTATGTTCCTGATGATCTTTTTGGTTGCAGTTTTAAGTATTCCAATGTTGTACATCAAAAATGAATATGCTCATTTAAAATCATATTTCTATATGCTGAGCTTCTTTGTCATCAGTACCATTATTTTCTTTATCTGCTATTGGTTTATGTTTAAGAAAAGTTACGGAGGTGGTTTTAAAAATTTCATAAAATACATAGGAACGTTCTTCACTTTCTTTTCTATTGCTATGGGCTTCTCTTTACACAATACCATTGCTGTTTTAGAAGGTCACTTTGGCAAAAAAAGTGAGTTTGTAAGAACCCCTAAATTCAATATTAAAGATTTAAAAGACAATTGGAAAAACAATAAATACATCCGAAAAAAACTCTCTATAAATGTGCTTATTGAAGGACTACTAGCCTTGTATTTTGGATTCGGAATGTACAGTGCGTTTGTTGTAGGTGATCAAGGAGGTGATTTTGGACTCTTTCCTTTCCACTTAATGTTGTTTATTGGTTTTGGGTACGTTTTCTTCACATCTGTTTTTTCAAAAGCCTAATGAATCTCTCAGAGGATTTTAATACTCATCAAATGAGAATTCTCTAAAAAAATAAAATGACCCAAGTAAACTTATTAACCGTAAATTAACTGGATGAAAATCCCACAAAAAAATCAATCAATCATCGCAATTACAGTTAGCATTGTATTGTATTTTTTGTTTGCTTATTTTTTAGATAGAACCAATTTTACTCAGTTAACATCACTATATCTAGGGTTATTCATACCATTTTTCTATTTTCTTAAAAAGGAAAAAAACAACTTCCCCCTTTTGGTAGGGCTTGCCATTTTATTTCGGCTGATCTTTTTATTTGCTATCCCTAATCTATCACAAGATTTTTATCGTTTTATATGGGATGGCCGCATGATTTTAGAAGGATTGAATCCTTATATTTCATTACCTCAAACTTTTATTGAACAACGAATTCTTCCAGTACATCAAGCTGCTGACTTATACAATGGGATGGGCGCCTTAAATGGTAGTCATTACACCAATTACCCTCCAGCAAATCAATTGTGTTTTGTTATTGCCGCTATCATTTCAAACTCCAGTATTTTAGGAAGTGCTATTGTACTAAGAGTTTTGATTATTCTAGCGGATATTGGAATTCTCTATTTTGGAAAAAAGATACTGGATAAACTAAACTTGCCTATTCATAACATCTTTTTATATGCGTTAAATCCATTTATCATTATTGAATTGACTGGCAATTTGCATTTCGAATCTGTCATGCTATTTTTCTTGGTGTGGAGTTTGTATTTATTACTACAAAAAAAATGGATTTGGGCGGCTGTACTCTTAGGGGTTTCTGTTTCTGTAAAATTGATTCCGTTGCTATTTTTACCATTGTTTTTTCAATGGTTTAAAAATCAGAACGTCATTGCAAATGAAATGAAGCAATCTAATGATGGCTCTAAAAAATGGATTCCCGTTTTCATGGGAATGACAAGACTATTTCTTTTTAGTTCCATTGTTATCGTCACCAACATCATTTTGTTTCTCCCGTTCCTCTCTTCAGAATTAATTAGTAATTATAGTAATTCTGTAGGCTTGTGGTTTCAGAATTTCGAATTCAATGCCAGTCTCTATTACATTGCTAGAGAAATAGGGTATTTGTTTAGAGGGTATAATGAAATCGCTGTGATTGGAAAAATACTCCCTACAATAGCAGTCGCTTTTCTGGTGATTATTACTTTCTTTCGGAAGAATAAATCACCTCAGCAATTAATTACAGCCTTGTTAATTGGATTGTCTTTCTATTATTTCACCACCACCACAATGCATCCATGGTATTTATCAACGTTGGTACTACTCAGCGTTTTTACCAAATATAGATATGCTATTGTTTGGAGTGTCGCTATTATCTTAAGTTATCAAGCCTATGCAAACAATCCTTGGAGAGAAAACCTCTGGGTTGTTGGGTTGGAATATCTGATTGTATTTGGAGTATTGTTTTGGGAGGTAAGAAAAGTTGGAAGGAAACAGTTAAAAAAAATTTAATTTTTCTTCAAAATCATCGATCAAATCTATTTGTTAATCTCTAATTTCAACCTTCTACTTTCAACTTTTTCCTCTTTGTAATCAAAAAACATCTTTATTTTAATCAAATGAAACCGTACTCTGGCGCTCTCTATTGACATGTAATTTGGTGACGTCTGGTCTTGAATAATGTCCAACAGGATCAAAATTCTGACGTTCTTGTAAGACTCTTGAGAAATCTAAGGTATGGTAAATCAATCCTTCTTTATTAATTACTGGTTCTACCAACCATTCGCCATCAGGCCCCGCAATACAAGAACCTCCATTTGCCAAGGTGTCTTTTGCATTCTCCAAGATTTTTTCTAGGTGAGGTGTATCTGAAGGAAAATCATTTTTCGTCATCATGCTCGACACAGAAATCACATAGGAACGAGATTCTCTAGCGATAAACCGTGTAATATCTCTGGTATTAAAATCGCTTCCAGGCCATACAGCAATATGTACATTCTCTCCCAAACCATACAGTGCAGTTCTTGGCAAAGGCATCCAGTTTTCCCAACAGTTCAACCCTCCAACTGTGAAATCTTTTAGCGGATGTACTTGCAATCCGTTTCCATCTCCTGGTGCCCATGTTAGACGTTCTTCATATGTTGGCTGTAATTTACGATGTACCGATTGAACTACTCCATACTGATCGATATATACAAAATCTTTTTCCATTTGATCAGTTTAACACCAAACACACTCGTCTGAGAAATCGTCTGGATATTTCTCTAGCAGCTTTTTCTTAAAGTCCTCAATCATATTTACAGATTCTGGATCCATACCATTATTT
>JAESUF010000116.1 GCA_016763215.1 Flavobacteriaceae bacterium | reverse complement strand
GGTAATTCTTTTTTGTTTTCGTGTAATAATCGAGCAACTTCAGCAATCATAAAACCGCCCATTCGATTGTCTAATGCTCTACAAACAAAATTTGTTTTATTTAAAATATGAAATTCATCGGGGTAGGTAATTACACAACCAACATGAACGCCTAATTTTTCAACTTCTTCCTTGGTTTGACAGCCAACATCTATGAAAATGTTATCAGGTTTTGGAGCTTCTTCTTTTGCTTTATTTCTAGTATGAATTGCAGGCCACCCAAAAACACCCTTTACAATCCCATTTTTAGTGTGGATGTTCACAATTTTACTCGGAGCAATATGATGATCACTACCACCATTTCTTATTACATAGATTAAACCATTGTCAGAAATATAATTCACATACCATGAAATTTCATCTGCATGCCCTTCAATTATTACTTTGTAGGGTGCTTTAGGATTGATTACAGCGACAGCACTTCCGTAGGTATCCGTGATAAACTCATCCACATAAGGTTTCAAGTAGTTCATCCATATTTTTTGCCCTTCCCACTCATAACCAGTAGGAGCAGCGTTATTTAGGTATTCTTCTAAAAAAGTAAGTGATTTCTTATTCAGTATTGATTTTTTTGCCATTAGTTATAAGTTAAAAAGATTAAAGTTAAAAAGGTTGAATGTCAATCCGAATATTTTGAACTTCTATGTAGAGTCTCCTAAAAATAAATTCAGAATACACCGAGAACATTGTATACTTATTCCCGTAAAAATAAAAACGATTTTTTGAAATCCACCAAATAAATTAAAAAAAATTGTAACAAATGTTGTTATCTTTCCACTTATCAATAAGTTAAAAATAATAAAACCACAGATAATGAAGCTAATCATAGAGAATCTAACCAAAACCTATAAGAACGGTGTAAAGGCGATTGATAATTTAAGCATAGAAATTGGAACAGGTATGTTTGGATTGTTAGGGCCAAACGGAGCAGGTAAATCATCATTGATGAGAACAATAGCAACGTTGCAAAGTCCAGATTCTGGTTCTATTACTTTTGGAGAGATCAATGTGCTTAAAGATAAGATGTCATTAAGAAAGGTATTGGGTTATTTGCCACAATCTTTTGGAGTATATCCAAAAATGTCAGCAGAAGATTTGTTAGATTATTTTGCAACGTTAAAAGGAGTGAGTTCTAAATCAGAAAGAAAAGAGTTGGTGAAAGAGGTCTTAGAGATTACCAATTTATATGAAGTGAGAAGAAAAAATGTGGCAGGATATTCTGGAGGAATGAAACAGCGATTCGGAATTGCTCAATTATTATTAAACAATCCCAAATTAATTATTGTTGATGAACCCACGGCAGGTTTAGATCCTGCTGAAAGAAATAGATTCTTGAATGTTTTAAGGGAAGTAGGAACCAACTGTACGGTTATATTTTCTACTCATATTGTAGAAGATGTAAAAGAGATATGTAATGAAATGGCAATTTTAAATGGAGGCAGAATTCTAAAACATACGACTCCGCAAGAAGCAACTAAAGAAATTGAAGGGCAGATTTGGACCAGAATAATTCAAAGAGAAGAATTAGAAGAAGTTCAATCAACTTATAATTTGTTATCCTCTAATTATAATCCAGATAATACATTAAATGTAAGAGTATTTAGTGCAGAAAAACCGAGTGCGGAATTTACAGCAGCTATACCGCAATTAGATGATGTTTATTTTATTGCTTTAAAACAAGATGAGCCAGTTTTGGCATAAATAATTACACTCATTAAAATAAAATTTATGTTTTTTACAATATTCAAACAAGAATTAAGGTACTGGTTTAAGAAACCAGCTCTCTATATTTATATAGGTATATTTGCGCTGATTTCAGTTTTCATCTCTGCAGCATCTGCTGGGATTTTCGATTCCTTAACAGCAACAACCGGTTCCTCTAGAATGGTCAATTCACCAATTGGGATTACTGGTCTTTTCAATGGTCTTTCGGTATTAATTTTTTTTTTATTTCCATCTATTATTGGTGTTTCTATTTATAGAGACTTTAAAAGCGAGATGCATACCATTTTATATTCGTATCCGTTTACAAAAGCCAATTATTTATTTGCCAAATTTTTAAGCTCAGTAGTCATCGTAACATGCATTGTATTAGTTATTGGAGTTTTTATGGCATTGGGCTTTAGATTTCCAGGAACCAACCCTGATATTGTAAGAGCCTTTAATATCAATGTATATCTGAATGCGTATTTGGTCTATATTTTACCAAATGTCTTACTCTTTGGTACCATCGTTTTTGCTGTGGTAACCTTTACCAGGAATATTGCTGCAGGTTTTATAACCGTTGTTATATTAATATTTCTTCAAGAGCTCGCGGGAGGATTAATGGCAGAAGAAGGAACTCGATATCTGGCGGCTATTTTAGATCCTTCAGGATCATCAGCCGTTAGTTATTATACTCGTTATTGGACACTCTATGAGCAAAACGAGATGTTAATTCCATTAAAGGAAGTAATCATGTATAACCGATTGCTCTGGTTGTCGGTTGCTGCACTAGTTTTTGGGTTCGTATTTAAGGTGTTCTCATTTAGTCAGAATCCTATTACCATTAGTTTTAGAAGGAAAAAAGCAGAGCGAAATATAAAAAGGAATTTTGGAGGAATTGTAAGGATTAATTTACCTAAAACAAATTACAATTACTCTTTTCTACAGAATCTAAAAACGATGTGGAGAATTTCGGTAATTGATTTTAAATATATCGTAAAAAGTTTACCCTTTATATCTATTGTACTAGTTGGGTTAATTTTTATTCTTATTGCCTTATCTGAAATAGGAAATTTATTTGGTACCGCAACGCTTCCTGTGACATGGAAAATGCTTGGAGGAGGTAGTGCTTTTACAGTTTCCATCAATATATGTACATTTTTATATGCTGGAATGTTGGTGCATAGAGCAAAAATTGCAAGGACAAATCATTTAGTAGATGTAACACCAATTCCTAATTGGACTTTATTAGGATCAAAATTACTTGCATTAGTGAAAATGCAAATGGTTTTATTATTTGTAATTATGGTATCTGGAATGTTATTTCAAATCTATAAAGGGCATTACAATTTTGAAATAGGACATTATCTACAAGAGCTTTATGGATTAAGGTTGATCAATTATGTTGTTTGGGCATTGTTGGCCATCTTCATTCAAACAATCTTTAGAAACCCATATTTGGGCTTATTCATATTATTAGTATTAGCTATCGGAATTCCTTTACTAAGTTTGGCTGGTTTAGAAAATGAACTTCTTAAATACAATGAAGGGCCAGGGTTTGGGTATTCAGATATGAAAGGATATGGAGCATTCTTTTATAGTTATATGGCCTATAAAATTTATTGGCTATTATGTGGATTTGTTTTATTAATTGTGGCGGCGTTATTTTGGGTGAGAGGCATTCCAAATTCATTCTTGGAAAGAATAAAGATTGCAGGATCTAGATTTAAAGGAGTAACAGCTATTGGGTTTTTATTGCTATTGATAGGTTTTATTTCTTTAGGGGTAACCATTCAAAATCAAGAAGAAGCAGATGGAGAAGAAATTTCATCAAAAAAAAGTGAGAAATTACGAGTAGAATGGGAGAGAAAATATAAAAAGTACGAAAACTACAAACAGCCCAGAATAGTATCCGTAAAAGCAGAAATGAATATTTTTCCTAAAACGAGAGATTTTGATGCCAGCGTAAACTATAAAATGATTAATAAAACAGCTCTTGAAATAGATAGCCTTTTTGTAAATCATAATAATTACCTATCTACTTTTGAGTTTGATAAAGAAATTGCCTTAGTCTTAGAAGACACAATCTATAATTTTGACATTTACAAGTTAGAATCACCATTAAAACCAGGAGATACTTTAGAGCTAAAATTCACGGTAAAGAATAAACCAAATAGAAGGTTAAAAAACAATTCTCCAGTAATTAGTAATGGAACGTTTATTAATAATTTTCAATTATTCCCATCCTTTGGTTACTCAGCAGGTCTTGAGTTGACAGACGATAAAACTCGTAAGAAGTATGGATTGCCTAGAAATGATTTACGCCCTCATCCTTCCGATTCAACAGCTTTAGGAAATACATATATTTCTAAAGATGCAGATTGGATAGATTTTGAGGCAACGGTAAGCACTTCAGAAGATCAAATTGCCATAGCACCGGGGTATCTGTTAAAAGAATGGACAAAAGAAGGAAGAAGATATTTTCACTACAAAATGGATAGTAAAATATTAAATTTTTATGCGTTTAACTCCGCTAGATATGAAGTAAAGAAAGAAGTATGGAATGATATAAGCTTAGAAATTTATTATCACAAAGGGCATGAATTTAACTTAGACCGTATGGTGAAAGGAATGAAAGCCTCCTTAGCATATAATGCAAATAATTTCAGTCCATATCAACACAGGCAAGCAAGAATCATTGAGTTTCCTAGAACAGTAGGAAGTTTTGCGCAATCTTTTCCTAACACAATTCCATTTTCAGAGGCAATTGGTTTTATTGCTGATGTAGATGAAACAGAAGAAGGT
>JAESUF010000016.1 GCA_016763215.1 Flavobacteriaceae bacterium | reverse complement strand
CTTTCTCTTTTGGCGGTTGGAACGAATCAAGATTTGGCGTGGGTGATATCACTGGACGTAGTTCGATAGAATTCTGGACACAGAATAAAAAAACCACAACCAAATGGAACCCGGAAGCACAAACAAATTGGATGAGTTAAAATCAGTACGAGGTATCCTATAACTGGTAAATAAACACTTCAAAATACCAGGTACCAACTACTTAATACAGTAAACATGAGTAATCAACAAATCATACAAGACAACCTCGACTATACATTGTTCTCTTGGGCAAAACAAGGTGGTTTAAACCCTATAAATGCATCACATGCAAAAGGTTCATATATCTATGATAGAGACGGGAAAAAGTACTTAGATTTTTCTTCTCAGTTAATGAATGTAAACATCGGTCATGGCAACCAACGTATTACAGAGGCTGTTGCAAAACAAATGCAAGAGGTAAGTTATGTGTACCCCGGAATGGCTACAGATGTGAGAGGTCAACTCGGAAAGAGAATTGCGAAGATTACCCCTGGAAACCTTACAAAAACATTTTTCACATTAGGTGGCGCTGAAGCAATTGAAAACTCCATCAAATTAGCCAGAATTTATACTGGAAGACCTAAAATAATTACGCATTACAGATCCTACCACGGAGCAACTTATGGAGCAATTTCGGCAGGTGGTGATCCTCGGAAATTTCCGATAGACAGTCAAGCCATGCCAAATGTAGTGCATGTAGAAAATCCATATGCATACCGTTGTCCATGGAACTCCACTTCTATAGAAGAATGTGGCGAACGTGCTTTCGCACATCTGGAACGCATTGTAAAATTTGAAAACCCAGAAAGTATTGCCGCTATTCTTTTTGAAGGGGAATCAGGTTCCTCTGGGTGTATCAAATACCCACCAATGTACCTAAAGAGAGTCCGTGATTTATGCAATCAGTATGGAATCCTTTTTATAGACGATGAAACCATGAGTGGTTTCGGAAGAACCGGAAAAATGTTTGGAATTGATCATCACGGAGTCACTCCAGATATTATGGTAATGGCAAAAGGATTAACCTCTGGCTATTTACCCTTAGGCGCAATGACAGTTACAGATACTATTGCCAATCATTTTAATGAAAACCCAATGGTATTGGGATTAACGTATTCTGCACACCCTGTTTCTTGTGCTGCTGCTTTAGAAAATTTAAACATTATTGAAGAAGACAATTTGGTTTACAGAGCTGCTGAAATGGGAAAATATATTGAAGCTGAAGTTGAGAAATTAAAAGCAAAACATCCATCTATTGGCGATTTTAGGAATACTGGATTGCTAGGCTGTATTGAACTTGTAAAAAACAGAAAAACCAAAGAGCCTGTTACTCCATGGAATGCAAAGGCGAATGAAATGGAAGTCACTTTAAAAATGGCAGCAAAAGTAAGAGCTTTGGGGATGTTCACATTTGTGAGGTGGAATTGGATTTTTATTGCACCACCGTTAAATGTAACCAAAGAAGAAGTAGATGAAGGATTACAAATTATCTCTCAAGTAATTGAGATAGCAGACCAATATTGCAATTAAAAAGATATGAGCAAAGACATCGTAGAACTACAAGAAGACATTTCTCATTCATCATTGTATAGTGAGGATTTAGCCCCAGTTTCTAAAAAAAACAGGACTTGGAGCAAATGGCATTTAGCTGCTATTTGGGTAGGAATGGCCGTTTGTATTCCTACATATTTGCTAGCTTCTTATATGATTAAAACAGGATTAAACTGGTACGAGGCTCTTATTATTATAGGTCTTGCCAATTTAATTATTACCGTTCCAATGGTTTTAAACGGACACGCTGGAGTAAAATATGGCATTCCTTTTCCTGTAATAGGACGAGCCGCTTTTGGTACAAAAGGTGTGCATTTGGCCTCTGTAACTCGAGGGATTATTGCCTGTGGTTGGTTTGGCGTACAAACCTGGATTGGCGGACTGGCCATCTATGCCATTTTTAATGCTGTAACTGGATCGACAGGTGAGCTTGGATTATCTGTAGGAAAATTTGTTGGTTTTGGAATCTTCTGGATCATCAATATGTATTTTATTTGGAAAGGAACCGAAAGTATCAAATGGCTAGAAACCTACTCTGCTCCTATTCTAATTATTATGGGAGTTGTCTTAATTTATTGGAGTTATGCCAAAGCGGATGGTTTTTCTATCGTATTAGAACAAGGAAAACAATTACAAACCACTGCTGCCAATATCACAGAAAAAAACAACACGTTCTATCTCAATTTAAACGCTTTAAAAGATAAAGAGGAACGGATAAAAGTTACCGAATACACTATCGTTTCGGATCCAAGTTCCTCATGGATAACCTATACACAAGACCCAATATTAATTACCAATGCAGAAAATGTACAAGTACAATTCAGAAATACAGAAGGGAACACCGAAGTTCTGTCGAGTGTTGTTACGGCAAACCTAGTACGTAATGATCCCTCTGGAAGTAAACTTTGGAGCTATCTTCTTTGGCTCACAGCCATGGTTGGTTATTGGGCAACCATGTCGATCAGTATTGCTGACATCACTAGATATGCAGCTACGCAAAAAGATCAAGTTACAGGGCAATTTATTGGACTCCCAGCAACCATGTTACTCTATTCCTTTGTTGGAATTTTTGTTACCTGTGCAGCCGTTATCAATTTTAAAGATGTTCTAATTGCTGAAGATGCTCCATGGGATCCTGTATCATTAATCGCAAAATTCAAAAACCCCGCAGTTGTCATTGTGGCTCAAATCTTTATGTTGATTGCTACTTTAAGCACCAATATTGCTGCCAATGTAATAGCCCCTTCCAATGCGTTTTCAAACCTATGGCCTAAGAAAATCAGTTTTAAAACTGGAGGAACCATTACAGGAATTCTTGGAATATTAATTATGCCTTGGTGGTTGTTAGATGAAATCTCTGGCTTCCTCATTTTTGTAAGTGGCCTACTAGGTCCTGTTTTGGGAATTTTAATTGCCGATTACTTTTTAATTAGGAAAATGAAATTAGAACTCGCAGAATTATATAAAGAAGAAGGCATCTATTCCTATGGAAAAACAGGGTTCAATAAAGCGGCTATGATTGCTTTATTCGTTGGTATATTCTTAGCATTGATCGGTTATTGGGTTCCTGCTTTAAACTTCTTGTATTCCTTATCGTGGTTTACAGGATTCATTATATCATTTGTATTGTATTATGTATTAATGAGGAATCATAACTCATCATTTAAAACTCATAACTAAAAAAATGTCAATTTTAATTAAAAATGGTCAAATAGTTACTGCTGCCGAAACCTATATTGCTGATATTTATGTTGAGGGAGAACAAATCATTGCCATTGGTAAAGATTTGAAGTATGATGCTAGCAAGGTGATTGATGCTACAGATAGATTCGTCTTTCCTGGAGGAATCGATCCACATGTTCATTTAGACATGCCTTTTATGGGCACTCACTCTAGTGACGATTACGAAACTGGAACCCGTGCAGCATTGCATGGAGGCACCACAATGGTAATCGATTTTATTTTGCAAACCCAAGGCGACAGTTTACACAAGGCTTTAAAAACTTGGCAGCAAAAATCAAAAGACAAAGCCATTGGAGATTATTCATATCATATGGCAGTGACCGATTTTAATGACGAGGTTGCCAAAGAAGTCATTCAGATGATTGAAGAGGAAGGAATTTCTTCTTTTAAAACATTCATGGCATATAAAGGAGCTTTGATGATTGATGACGGACAAATGGTTCAACTGATGAAAGTCGTTAAAGAACATGGAGGCTTAGTTACCGTTCATGCCACCAATGGAGATATGATAGATTCGCTTATTGCTAAAAACAAAGCCTTAGGAAATCTATCTCCAATATATCATTACCTATCACAACCAGAAGTCACAGAAGCCGAAGCATCAGGTAGATTCGCAGACATGTTACACTACACTGGTTGCCCAGGATATATTGTACATATGACTTGTGAGGGTGCATTGAATGCTGTTAGAAAAGCAACCCAGCGCAATCAGAAAATCTTTGTAGAAACCTGTACACAGTACCTAATGTTAGATGCTTCTTTATATGAAAATGATTTTGAAGGAGCCAAATGGGTAATGAGTCCTCCCCTTAGGGAAAAGAAAGATCAGGAAGCATTATGGTCTGGTATTAATCAAGGCTTAATACAAGTGGTTGGAACAGACCACTGTCCATTTCTGTGGGAACAAAAGAAAATGGGGGAAGATGATTTTTCTAAAATTCCGAATGGGCATCCTGCCATTGAACATCGTATGGAATTATTGTATTCTGAAGGAGTCCATAAAGGGAAAATATCCCTCACAAAATATGTGGAATTAACGTCTACGAATGCTGCAAAAATATTTGGAATGTATCCCAGAAAAGGAACCATTGCAATTGGATCGGATGCAGACCTTGTGGTGTTTAACCCGAATAAAAAACATACTATTTCAGTAGAAACCCATCACATGAATTGTGATTATTCAGCCTATGAAGGGAAAGAAGTTATTGGAAAAACAGAAACGGTT
>JAESUF010000015.1 GCA_016763215.1 Flavobacteriaceae bacterium | reverse complement strand
TTATTTTTTGTTGCTTTTCAAAAACAAGATTGATGTTTCTAATCTGTTTTTGCACATTGTTCAACGCTAGAAATGAAATCGTTACCGCAATACTGGAAATCACCAACACCACTAACAATTCACTTAAGGTAAAAGAATGTACTTTTTTCATTTTATTTCGCTACTAGTTTTTTACTTCTTACTTTTCTACTCGCTCTATGTGTTGCTTCAAATACCACATAATCTAATTCACCTTCTTTTGCTTTTTTGACTTCAATTTTCCACAAGCCAAGTTCCATTACATCGGGTACTTTAATCAAATTATGGCGGTATTGATAACTTAACTTATTCAATTCTGTATCAATAACACTTGTGCTATTTTTAACTGTATTTTCCAGAATGTTGGTAATACTCATCATCGCTATTCCAAAAACAATCATAATAATAATCGTTGCAATTAATGTTTCTATCAACGACGATCCTTTTACTTGGATTCTCGGATATCGAAAAAGTTGTTTTATTCTACCCATTTCGATACGCCTGTATTTTTTTTACCAATAAAAAGCCCATTGTACTTTTTAGAAATGACTGTTGCATTTAGCACCCCATTGTAAATATGATTTGTATACACATTTCCTGCTTGTTTTGCAATAAATTTATAGGCATAGACAAATCCATCTACACGCCCTCTCAACTCTAAGTAGTCTGTACTATACACCTCACCTGTTACCTGCCCTTTTTCACTGATGTATACTTTCGCTTTATAATCTTCTTTTTTCTTTTGCGAATGAAATAAAACAATGCCTTTTACATGAGCGCCATCATCTATTTGGATCCCTTCAAGTACTGCTTGATCGATCACTTCATTTTCATTCGTTTCTTTAAACACCACCAAGGAAGAGGGGTAATCCAACCTTGAATTTTCTTTCGCTACTATACTCTTACTTGCAAACACTTGAAAACTTCCTTTAACACCCGATTCAATGACTACTTCTGGGGCAATCAACAAAACATTTTCTAAATGAGTTGATCTCCCAACTTGAATCTTTGTCTTGGATAAAATAACAATGTTCCCTTGCAAATTCATTTGATCCAGTTGCAAGAGTCCGTCTGCTTCAAACAACAAGGTTTCTTTTGTAAAAGATTGATTCATTTTAGCCCCTTCCTCCAATTCAAAATACTTGCTATTTTCAAAATGTGGGTCTACTATTAGCTGTCTTATCTCCTCTAAGTTTTGAATTTTTGGCAGCCTATCTGCATTTGTATTTATTGTTCCGTAAACAAGTTTATTGCCATAATACGATACTCCTGCAATATTCCCAGTTGGTATTCCTCTCTTCGGTAACATGACATCGCCAGTAATTCTCGTAGTTCCTACCACTATTAAAGGTTCGTGATTCTCTGCTAAATACAATGCTTTTCTATTGGCATTGACATTGCCCATCAATGCTACTTTTTGAAATATCTCTTTTTTTAATGTTGTCTGAACAATGACAAGATCAAAAACTCCCCATCGTTTTTTAAGCATTGTTGTACTTTCAAAATCATAGTCAGTGAATGATTTTTTAATTTCTGTATCGTACGGAATTGTATGCTCTTTTAAATAATCAAATCCTAAATAAACGGCATGGATTGCTTCTTTATGAAGTTCCGATTTTAGCTGTGTTCTTTTTTGCAAAAAAATCAATGAAATAAAAGCAAACAAAACAATAACGATAATCACCGATACCACCAGTACGTATTGAATAGCCCCTGCTTTTATTTTCACAAATGAACTCATTCTTCAATGGTGTATTCTTTCACTTCACCTAGACATTTCATCTTAATACTGGTACTCGTTGCTTTGACTAAGGTGATGCCTTGAAAGCGCTGTTTTAACACAAAAACTTCTTGAATACCATTGATCTCAATAATATAGGATCTCTTATTTCCGTTGACGATTCCTTTAAAAACTATCTTCGGAAAAATAACCTTGGGTTTTGGAACCCCCTTCTTTATTTTTACGATTTTCTTTCGATAAATCTTCCCTAGAAAAGGGTCTCTATAATCTGGGCTAATTGTATATGAATCTTGTGTGTTCTTTTTAAGAGGAACATACCTTGTTGTGCTCCTTTCTACAACTACAGGAATGTCTGGATTGTAATTCTTGTAGAATTGATATCCAATAGCTCCCCAAACAATGGCTACTGCAAATAATAGCAAATATGTCTTCTGATTTTTATTCATCTTAATTTACTAGTAATGGATATATTTCTTCAATAGAGGTCACTCCCTCAACAACTAAATTCAGTGCATTGGTTTGTAACGTGTGAATCTTATTTTTTAATAAATATTCGGACACATCCAACTCCTTATCTTGAATTTTCTGTACCAATTCTTTTGTAATTGGAATGATCTCATAGATGGCTTTTCTTCCTTTATATCCTGTTTGATAACAAGAAGAACAACCTACAGCTTTGTAATGTGTCTTTATTTTTTGCGAAAGTGCATATCCTTTTGGGAATAGATCCAATGTTACTTCTTCTTCTACTTTACATGAATCACACAGTTTACGAACCAAGCGTTGCGCTACACTTACATTTAATGTGCTTGCAATTAAAAAAGGAGGAATTCCCATATCTATCAATCTAGAAATGGTTGCCCATGCCGAATTTGTATGTATCGTAGACAAGACCAAATGCCCTGTTAACGCGGCACGGATTGCCATATTCGCCGTTTCTACATCACGTATTTCTCCCACCATTATAATGTCTGGGTCTTGTCGTAAAAATGTTCGTAATGTACTTGCAAAATCAAGTCCAATGTTTTCTTTCAATTGTACCTGATTCACTCCTTCCAATGTATATTCTATTGGATCTTCAATGGTTAGGATATTAGTAGAATCATTATTTAAAAGCTTTAGAGTTGCATATAAGGTAGTTGTCTTTCCCGATCCTGTTGGACCAGAAATAAGCACAATTCCATTTGGCTTTTTAACAGACTCCTGATAGGTTTTTAGTTCCCTAGCTGTAAACCCTAAATCATCTAGATTAATCTGGTTTGCATCTTTACTTAAAATCCGTAGCACCATTTTTTCTCCATGAAGCGTAGGTAGTGAAGACCCCCTAATATCAAACTCATCTAAACCATTTTTAATGGTAATTCTACCATCTTGTGGTAAGCGTTTTTCCGAGATATCTAAACCTGCTTGAATTTTCAGTTTATTAATGATTACTGGATATTCTGTTAGTGAAATCACATAATATTCTTTTAACTTTCCATCAAGTCTAAAGCGTATTCTACATTTAAGCTCATAGGGTTCAAAATGAAT
>JAESUF010000115.1 GCA_016763215.1 Flavobacteriaceae bacterium | reverse complement strand
TTCAACCCAATTACTCCCAGGTCGATTAAAAATATAAACAGCTCCCGATCTTTCTTCAGCTCCATCAGCATTATAAGCACCAATGGCAATACGGTTTTCATCTAAAACATGCACCTGATGTCCAAAATAGTCGTTTGCTTTTCCATTGACTGCATATATTTTCTGTGTTTCTATCCATGCATCCTCCACCTTCTGAAAGGCATAAGCTGCTCCTGATTTCAATTCATTTCCATCAGCATTGTAAGCTCCAACAACAATTAAATCATTCTTTAACGCAACCGAATGTCCAAATCGCTTTCCAATAGCTACATCTGATGCTTTTAACTTCGCAACTTGAATCCAACTTCCCTGTAAATAATCATAATTATACACATACACAGCCCCAGAGAACAATCCTCCCTGATGGTCTCCTATAGCTGAAATTACAGCTGTATTCCCTTCAATTGCCAAACTAGACCCAAAGCTTCCCAACTCACTAATATCAGAAGGCAATACTTGTTGCGAAATTTTCCATTGTCCATCCGTTAATTGATAAAAAGTAACGCCACCTAAACTCTTTTCCCCACTCACATCTTTTTGTGGAGATGCTACTATTGCCCATCCACCTGAAACTGCTGATGAAAAACCTGTAAGTCCGTTTTTAGAAGAAGGTGTTACTTCTGAAGTAATTAATTCTTGAGATAAAATTGAACTTGTCCCTAGAACTAAGAACAGCATACTATAGCTAACTATTTTTATAATTCTTTTCATCTTAGTAGGTTTCAATAGTTAAATTAAGCTGTAAAGGTGTTCCATCAAACACAACTGTTTTTGAAGAAAAATTATCTGTTTCTCCCACAAATCGATACCCAGAAGGTAAAACGATTCGCAAATTATATGCCCCATTTGTTAAATCGGGAAATGAAAACGCTCCATTTTCATCAACCAAACTAAAAGGCTCTATTCCTCCTGTTGAAGCAGTGTCAAAATTTCCATCATTGTCTATATCTAAAAAGACTCGTAGCCCTTCTACATCTAAATCGTTGGTAGCTGACGTTATTGTTGTTGCCCCATAAAGATCGTGTTCATGATTAAACACCGAAGTACGTACCGATTGAAACGGAGGATTTACACCGTCTTCAATTACCGCATAGAAATACAAAGTATTTGTATTTCCTTCAAAATACTTTGGTGTGTATAGTAATGTTTCTGTTCCATTACCTAACTCATCAAAATTGCTAGCTTTTACATGATTGATTAATCTTCCTTCAGTATAAGAGTCTACATTATTTACATAGAAAGATACATAAGTTGAATCCGGTAAGGCTGTCCAATAATCAATTTCTAAAGCGTACTTATTGTCTACTGTTTTTACTGCGATGATATTAGATTCTGGAATTTGCCATTTAGGCTTGAACTGAATTGTATCAATTTCAGTTTCTGCACCCGGAAAAGAAACCACCAATTGATACCTACCATCAACAATATTTGAGTGAATTATTTCTTCTTGACTAAATGCTGATGGGGTTTTGAATAAAAATGTTGTAACGGTATCTCTCTCAACCAAAGTCATATTTTCTTCATAAGACATAGTAGGAGTTACATCTATTGCATTCTCTTCTATAATTACAGCTTTGGTTAACTCATAGGTCCCTTCTGGTCCAATCACAGTAATTAAAGCTGTATCAACTTCACCAACCCAATCAATATCTATTAACATAGAGTTCGGTGCTGGTTGTGGAACATTAAATTCAAAAACTTTACTTGTCGCCGCAATACTTCTATCGCCTTCATCGTGATGAATGGTATTTTCTATACTACTAATACTTCCACTTCCAATAGATCCAATATGCCTGCTCCCAAACGTATATTTTGCTCCTTCATGATAGGTATGCCAAAATGTATTAATACGAATCCAAGCAGCCCCAAAACTACCGTCCAAATCTCCTTTTTTGTATCGCACTGCTCCATCTACACTACCATAATGCTTCCCTCCAATAAAAGGAACCCAATGAGGTACAATAAACTCAACATCTAATAATGCATCTAGGTGTCCATGGCTATCAAAGTAAATCGAAGCATCCGCGTCTATTAAGGGATCTCCTGGGTATTTAGCACTCACACTGGCTTTTATATAGTGTCCAAAATATGCATCTAAGCTGATTGAGCCATACCCCAAAATGGAATTCCAAGAATTGGTTCCTTCTCTATATGCACCAACATGTACATCTCCGTCAATTTTAAATCTAGTCTTAGAAACGGTTACCGCATCAGTCATTTCTAAAAATGTTGCAGACCTGTGATCTAAGGTAAAACCTCCACCGTAAATTGTTCCGATGGTACCTTCTACTTCCAATTTAGAAGGAGTTGTAATGTTTTTCACATCACCATCTAAATAGGTTAATTGCACTCCTTCAAAAATTTCTATTGCGTCATCAAGATTATCAGCTCTATAGTCTAGATTAATTTCATCTATTTTAGCTTTCCCATTAATGTCTTTAAATTTCAATACGGCTCCTACTTCCCACCCTTCAGGAAATGCGACTGTTACATCGGACTCGGAAATTAGATCATTTTCAAATACTAATTTGAATAATTTTAAATCTACAGCCCCTAAATTGGCATGCTCTACCTCAATTGTAAAGTCTTCCAATTTAAACTTTGGTTCGCTTCCACTAGTATCTATATATAGTCCTCCTTGCCCTCCTGAGCCTAAAGTAACAGACAATGTGAATACTTCTTTTACTTCCAATTCTCCATTGATTATAAAATACCCGTCTGTACAACAACTTACATCTAAATCTTTTGCGATAATTTCAAGGTTTCCTATTTTAAAATTTGCATTTAAATCGACATTAAAATAATGCCATTTGCCTTCTTTAAATACCAGACCAGGAGCATCAACAGTACCAAAATCTGCACTAATCGATTGGTTATCTACACGCACAGAAGCACTTCCATAAATATGATAATATCCATTACTTGATTTCCAATCAGCTCCTAAATTATCTACCTCAATAGTTAATCCATCCATTTTAAAGTCGCCAGTTATGGCAAAATTCACCTGCTTAATTTCACTGTTCTTATATAAAAAGCCTGGATTCGATGAATCTCCAAAATTTGCGTCAACATCATCATCAAAATTAGAAACAGACAATTTCACATCTCCATAAATTTCAAATTGATTTCCTGATTTATTGTAGATAAAAGTTAAATCGGTAGGTTTAATATCTAAGTCCTTCAATTTAAAATTTGCGGTGACACCAATATCAATAGACTCTACTACATTGTTTTTATACTTAAAACCTGGTGTTGTACTATCTCCTAAATTAACCGTCATCGTTTCATTATCAAAACTTACGCTTAGAGATCCATACATTTCATACAATTCATCTGTGGCATTGTAAACAAAGGTTAAATCGTCAGGAGAAAAAGTAATGTCTTTAAAATTAAAATCGGCAGTAACATGTGCGTCTATATTTTGTATTACACCCCCATCTATAATTAACCCAGGATCATCAGGGTCTCCTAAAAACAAATCGATTGCATTTCCTTCAATTTTACTTTGTAAAGAGCCATACATTTTAAACTGATCATTTGGTTTATCATAATTAAAACCAAAATTTATAGGGCTAATTTCTATTCCTTTTAGAGTAATATCTGCTGTAACATTAAAATCAATTTTTTCTACAACTCCATTTTCATATACCAAGCCTGGCTGTAAGACACCAGATACAGTTTGACCTAAAGAAACGTCTATAGTTTCTCCATCAAAAGCTACACTCAACGCTCCATACATTCCGAATAAGTCATCAGATTTATTATAATAGAATGTCAAATCTATTGGAGAAAATGTGATGCTTTTAAAATCAAAATTAGCAGTAACACTCATATTCATTTCTTGAATAACACCATTGGTTACAGTAATTCCAGGGGATTGAAAATCGCCTAAAGACAATTCTATCTCGCTTGTTTCTATTTTACTTTTTATTGCTCCATGCATCGTAAAACG
>JAESUF010000114.1 GCA_016763215.1 Flavobacteriaceae bacterium | reverse complement strand
AGTAGGAATAAAGAACTTATTCAATAGCTGGTGTTTAGCTATTTGCAATTGAGGTTGAATGAGTAAATTAAACTCCCAGGATCTATAGCGACTCAAATGATAAAAAAGTTGCCCTTTTAGAACCTTAGTCTGATAATCGTAATCTCTATCACTAAACAATAAATTATTTTGCTTAGCACTGTTAAATAAGAATCCTACTTTTTTAAGCTTGCGAAAACTTTCTTCTTTTTGTTGCCCAAGAGCAGCATAGAAAAAAAGCAAAAGAAAAATATATAGAATACTTGTTTATGCAAACTGCTTTGAAACATGTTCAGCCTTTCTACTTTGAGAATAATCGTAGAAGCCTTCACCAGACTTCACACCTAATTTACCAGCATTTACCATATTTACTAAAAGAGGACAAGGTGCATATTTTGGATTTTTAAATCCATTGTACATTACCTCTAATATAGACAAACAAACATCTAAGCCTATAAAGTCAGCCAGTTGTAAAGGTCCCATAGGGTGTGCCATTCCTAATTTCATAACTGTATCAATCTCTTGTACACCAGCAACACCATTGTACAATGTTTCAACAGATTCGTTAATCATTGGCATTAAAATTCGATTGGCAACAAAACCAGGGTAATCATTAACCTCAACTGGAATTTTATTAATTTTTTTAGTCAAGTCAACTGTAAAATTCATCACCTCATCAGAAGTAGTATACCCTCTAATAATTTCCACCAATTTCATAATAGGGACAGGGTTCATAAAATGCATACCAATAACTGACTCAGGACGTTTGGTTACTCCTGCAATTTGAGTAATTGAAATAGAAGATGTATTGGTTGCTAAAATTGTATCATCTGGACATACCTCATCTAACTCTTTAAAAATTTTTAATTTTAAATCCAAATTTTCAGTCGCAGCTTCAATAACTAAGCTAGCGTATTGAGTTCCTTCCTTAATTGAAGTGTGTGTGGTAATATTAGAGAGTGTTTGTTCTTTATCACTTTCAGTAATTTTCTCCTTTGCAACCATTCTATCTAGGTTCTTAGAAATAGTGGCCATTCCTCTATCTAAAGAAGCCTGAGAGATGTCAATTAATTGAACGTTGTAGTTAAATTGAGCAAAGGTATGTGCAATACCATTCCCCATAGTTCCAGCACCAATTACAGCGATATTCTTCATAAGTAAGTTGTTTAAATTTTTTAGTTATCGAAACAATCGATAATTTGTTGAGCAACACGCAATGCATCTGTACCTTGTTCTAAAGAAACGATAGGTGTAGTATCATTTTCTACAGCATCTGCAAATGATTCTAACTCATCTAAAATAGCATTATTGAGTGTTACTTCTGGGTTATCAAAATAGATTTGTTTTTTTATTCCTTCAGCGTTTTGCAGAATCATAGCGAATTCATCTGGGTTTTCAGGAGCATCTTTCATTCTTACCACCTCTGATTTTTTTTCTAAGAAATCCACAGAAATGTATGCATCTTTTTGGAAGAAGCGCGACTTACGCATGTTCTTCAAAGAAATTCTACTGGCTGTTAAATTAGCAACACAGCCATTTTCAAACTCTATTCGTGCGTTTGCAATATCAGGAGTTTCAGAAATAACAGAAACACCACTAGCATGTACTCTTTTCACAGGAGAATCTACAACGCTTAAAATGATATCGATGTCATGAATCATTAAATCCAAAACAACAGGAACATCAGTCCCTCTGGGATTAAACTCTGCCAAACGATGACATTCAATAAACATTGGAGAGCCTATTTTATCTTTTACTGCTGTAAATGCAGGATTAAATCGCTCTACATGACCAACTTGACCCCGAATATGTTTTCGGCTTGCTAAAGTTCTAATAGCTTCAGCTTCTGAAACAGTCTTTGTAATTGGTTTCTCAACAAAAATGTGACACCCATTTTCTATGGCTAGCTTCGCACAATCAAAATGAGAGAGTGTAGGAGTAACAATATCAACAACATCTACCGCTTTAATCAGTTCTTCAACAGAATCAAATGCATGATACCCAAACTCTTCAGCAACATTTTTTGCATTTTCTTGAGAAGGGTCGTAAAAACCGATCAAATCATAACGTTCTGATTGTTGTAGCAACTTTAGATGAATTTTACCTAAATGTCCAGCTCCTAATACTCCTACTTTTAGCATATCTTAAAAATTTCATGTCTCCTTGAGCATTATCGAAAACAAGTATTAGTTGTTTTAAAGATAGCAAATGCAATTTGCGGAGAGGTTTATTATAATGTCGTCTTAATGTAGTTCTCAATGAGAATTATCGTTAATTTATATGATAAAAAATCAACGTGGACAAAGATACAATTTTATAGGAATTTTATGGAAATTATTCTAATTTTAGAACGTTTTAATTGAAGAGAAATTGAAGGACACCTCAAAACATCAAGGGCTTAGAAACCAGTTAGCAAGCATTCTAAAGCAAAAAGGAATTCATGATGAAAATGTATTGAATGCTGTTCGTAAAATTCCACGACATTTGTTTATCGACTCTTCTTTTGAAGATCATGCATATCAAGACAAGGCATTTCCTATTGCAGCAGAACAGACAATCTCTCAACCCTATACCGTTGCTTATCAATCTCAAGTATTACAAGTGAAACCAGATGATAAGGTATTAGAAATAGGCACAGGTTCAGGGTACCAAACAGCAGTGCTACTCGAATTACAGGCAGAAGTGTATTCGATAGAAAGACAACATGAGTTATTTAAAAGAACCTCTTTATTTCTTCCTAAATTAGGGTACAATCCCAAGAAGTTTATTTTCGGTGATGGTTATAAAGGATTGCCAGAAAAAGCACCTTTCGATAAAATTATTGTAACAGCTGGTGCACCATTTGTTCCTAAACCATTATTATCTCAACTAAAAGTAGGAGGGATGTTGTTAATTCCTGTTGGTGATAAAAAACAAATTATGACTTTATTTATTCGTAAATCTCCGAAAGAATTTGAGAAACACGAATTAGGTGATTTTGCATTTGTTCCAATGCTTAAGAAAAAAGCGTAGTAATTTCAATTATCAATTATCAATTATCAAATTTCAATTATCAATTATCAATTATCAGTTGTCATTGTTCACTGATAACTGTTTATTGTTTTGCTCTTTTCCAAATAGCTGTTCTTCCAAACATAGAAAAACCGACATACCCACGAAGTTTTAGTGTATTGTTATCAAGTAGTTTGATATAACACTTGTATGATTTTCCATTTTTTGGATCTAGAATCTTGCCGCCAGACCATTCATCTCCATCCTCTTTCAATCCTGTTAGAATATCCATTCCTAAGATCGGTTGATCTT
>JAESUF010000113.1 GCA_016763215.1 Flavobacteriaceae bacterium | reverse complement strand
TAGAAACATTGTAACCAAGCTTTTAGATTTTGATGATGGTGCTACACAAGTAGTTACTTTATACATTCCTCATATTCATTGTAGTTCTTGTATTTGGGTGTTAGAAAACCTTCACAAACTTAATAAGGGTGTTGTTTCTTCTTTGGTTGATTTTCCTAAAAAGACTGTCCGTATTTCTTTTAATTCAGAAAAGACAACATTAAAAGAATTGGTTATTCTATTAAGCTCTATTGGATATAATCCTTTCATTAGTTTAGATGATACAGAAGGAAAAAAGAAACCTATAAATAGAAGTTTAATTTATAAATTAGGAATAGCAGGCTTTGCTTTTGGAAATATTATGTTTCTCTCGTTTCCTGAGTATTTTGAAGTATCGGAATTTTGGTTGGAGAAATACAAGTATGTTTTTAGATGGTTGATGCTGTTTTTTTCGGTACCCGTTGTTTTTTATGCTGCCAGTGACTATTTTATTTCTGCTTATAAAGGGTTGCGATCTAAATTGTTCAATATAGATGTTCCTATTGCCTTAGGAATTTCTGTTTTGTTTGTTAGAAGTACAATAGAAATTTTATTTGATCTTGGAACAGGCTTTTATGACAGCCTATCGGGATTGGTTTTTTTCTTGTTACTTGGGAGATTTTTTCAACAAAAAACCTATAATTTTTTGTCGTTTGAGCGTGATTATAAATCCTATTTCCCAATTGCTGTGACTAGGTTAAATAAAGAAAAAGAAGAAAATATAGAAATTTATGAAGTAGAAAAAGGCGACCGATTGTTGATACGGAATCAAGAAATAATTCCCGTTGATGGAATTTTAATTAGTTCATCAGCACATATCGATTATAGTTTTGTCACTGGAGAATCCAAACCGATTGTTAAAAAATCTGGCGATAAAGTTTTTGCAGGTGGAAGACAAATAGAAGGTGTTGTAGAGATCGAAGCATTAACTTCTGTTTCTCAAAGTTACCTTACGCAATTGTGGAGTAACGATGTATTTACAGAAACTAAAAAATCATCGTTTACCTCTCTCACGGATCGAGTTAGTAAATCGTTTACAGTTACAATTCTATTCATTGCTGTGGTTGCTTCCATATTCTGGCTGTTTTATGATTCGTCTAAAGTATTGAATGTCTTTACAGCGATACTAATTATTGCTTGTCCATGTGCTATAGCATTGGCCGCTCCGTTTACATCTGGAAATATGTTGCGAATCTTTGGAAGGCATAAATTTTATGTAAAAAACGCCCTTGTAATTGAAAAATTAGGAAGTGTAACTAGTGTCATTTTTGATAAAACAGGAACGATTACTTCCAATTTAGAAAATGAGATTTCTTATAAAGGAACTAAACTAATACTTAATGAAAGATCTGCACTAAAAAGTGTACTAAGGGCTTCCAATCACACGCTTAGTCGAAAAATATACAATGAGTTCAATGAAGAGAAAGTAATTCAAGTTACTGGTTTTAAAGAATATGTAGGGAAAGGAATTGAAGGAAAAGCAGGAGGGTATTTTGTGAAAATTGGATCTCAATCATTTGTGAATCATGAAACACTTCAAACGAATTTTGATACCACTGTTCATATTCGCTTTAACGAATCATACGTGGGGTGTTTTACGATAAAAAATAAATACAGGGAGGGTGTTGAAAATGTTTTTAAACAACTCTCCAGTGCCTATCAAACTACAATTCTCTCAGGAGATAATGAAGGAGAAAAAGAGTATTTAACTCAATTGCTTCCTGCAAAGACTTCAAAGCACTTTCACCAAAAACCAGAAGATAAACTAAAGTACATCCAAAAACTTCAAAAGAATCATCATAGTGTAGTAATGATTGGAGATGGATTGAATGATTCTGGAGCTTTAGCACAGAGTGATGTTGGTATTGCTCTATCGGAAGATATAAATGTGTTTTCGCCTGCTTGTGATGCCATTTTAGATGCTCGAAAATTTCAAGATGTCCCAATATTTATAGAGCTTTCTAAACAATCAATGCGTATAGTCCGACAAGCATTTGTTGTGTCGCTAGTTTACAATCTCGTTGGTTTGTATTTTGCGATTACAGGACAACTTTCTCCTGTCATTGCTGCTATTTTAATGCCCTTAAGCTCTATCAGTATAGTTGTGTTTACAACACTTGCAACCAATATCATTTCAAGAGAATTGAAATAAAGAGCCCTTTTACACGCAATTTTTATTTGGCTTTCGGTGAATATTTGAAAGAAAAAGGAAGTATGGGAATCAATTTTTAATACTGTATAAAAAACATGCTGAAACATGATAAATGTCATTTTCTACGAGAAGATCCCAAGGTAATTTTACAGTGATTTTATCAGGCAACTTATGAGCGTAATTTATTTACTACTTGCATTAAGCATTTTAGTGGCTTTAATTTTTTTTATCGCATTTATCATATCGGTAAAGAGTGGTCAATATGACGATTCTTATACACCTTCTGTTCGCATGCTGTTTGATGATGAAATCGTCAAAGAAGAAAAGGATAACTAACTAATATATTTAAATACACAGATTATGGAAATGCAACAATTTTATTACGATAATAAAATCGTAAAAAAATTCATTTTTGCAACCATGTTATGGGGAATTGTAGGGTTTTCTATTGGATTATTGCTAGCGTTTATGTTTTTATTTCCTAATATAACCGATGGTATTTCTTGGTTAAGCTTTGGACGGCTACGACCATTGCATACAAATACAGTTATTTTTGCCTTTATAGGAAATGCAATTTTCGCTGGTGTATATTATTCATTACAGCGATTGTTGAAAACTAGAATGGCGAGTAACTTTTTAAGTAATTTCAATTTCTGGGGATGGCAATTAATTATCGTTGCAGCTGCAATTACCTTACCTCTTGGGTATACGAGCTCCAAAGAATATGCAGAATTAGAATGGCCTATTGATATTGTAATAGCACTAGTTTGGGTAGCTTTTGGAGTGAACATGATTTGGACAATCTTTAAAAGACGCCAAAGACACTTGTATGTAGCTGTTTGGTTTTATCTAGGAACCTTTGTTACAGTAGCAATCCTTCATATTTTTAATAGTCTAGCACTACCTGTTAGCTTTTTAAAAAGCTATTCCGTTTACGCAGGAGTTCAAGATGCTTTGGTGCAATGGTGGTATGGACATAATGCAGTTGCATTTTTCTTAACAACCCCGTTCTTAGGGTTGATGTACTATTTTGTGCCTAAAGCAGCCAACAGACCCGTGTACTCTTATCGATTATCCATTGTGCATTTTTGGTCGTTGATCTTTATTTATATCTGGGCAGGACCACACCATTTATTGTATTCTACATTACCAGATTGGGCTCAGAATTTAGGAGTTGCTTTTTCAATAATGTTACTTGCTCCTTCGTGGGGAGGAATGATTAATGGATTGTTAACACTTCGTGGTGCTTGGGATAAGGTAAGAACAGATCCGGTTTTAAAATTCATGGTTGTCGCTATTACTGGTTATGGTATGGCAACCTTTGAGGGGCCAATGTTATCCTTAAAAAATGTAAATGCTATTGCCCATTTTAGTGATTGGATTATAGCCCATGTACATGTAGGAGCATTGGCTTGGAATGGGTTTTTTACGTTTGGTATGTTGTATTGGTTGATTCCGAGAATGTTTAAAACGAAATTATTCTCTAAAGGATTGGCGAACTTCCATTTTTGGATAGGAACTCTTGGAATTGTTATGTACGCACTACCAATGTATGTAGCTGGATTTGTACAAGCTTCTATGTGGAAACAGTTTAACCCAGATGGAAACTTAACATACCCAAATTTTTTAGAGACCGTAAATGAAATTATTCCAATGTATTGGATGCGCGCTATTGGAGGTAGTTTATTTATTATAGGAGCGATTGTAATGTTATACAATGTTATTATGACAGTGCGTTCTGGGTCTAAAGTAACAGATGAGTTGGCTGAAGCACCTGCACTAAAGAAAGTTTCAAAGTATAGACAAAAAGGTGAAGGCTTCCATACGTGGTTAGAAAGAAAACCTGTGAAGTTAACGATCTATGCTACAATTGCAATTCTAATCGGTGGTGTTGTACAAATTATTCCGACCCTATTGGTAGATTCTAATATTCCAACCATCACCAGTGTAAAACCATATACTCCATTAGAATTGGAGGGGAGAGACCTCTATATCCGAGAAGGTTGTGTAGGGTGTCACTCACAAATGATTCGCCCATTTAGAAGTGAAGTAGAACGTTATGGTGAGTATTCCAAAGCTGGAGAATACGTCTATGACCATCCCTTTTTATGGGGAAGTAAACGTACTGGACCCGACCTTATGAGAATTGGAGGAAAGTATTCAGACAATTGGCACTTAAACCATATGTATGACCCTCAAAGTACATCTCCCGGCTCTATAATGCCTGCATATCAATGGATTGTAAGAGATCAGTTGGATAAATCAAATACTGAAGGGAAAATGAGAGCAATGAAAACGTTAGGGGTTCCTTATACTGATGATGATATTGCAAATGCACAAGAAAGTATGAATGCTCAAGGTTCCAAGATTCAGCAGAACCTATATTCTGATCCAGATTTTGCAGAAAATTATGAAGCAGATAAAAAATATGCTGCTGAAAAAGGGTTGTTATTCATAGAAATGAAGGATAGAGAGATTATTGCTTTAATTGCCTATTTACAACGTTTAGGTGTTGACATTAAAGTGAAAGATGTAAAAGACCAACTAAGTAAAAACAATTAGTATCATGTTAAAATTCGTAAAAAATCATTTGGTGAGTATTACTGGAATCGAAATTTATCCACTTATCTCCCTACTCATTTTCTTTACTTTTTTCGTAGTGTTGTTTTGGTGGGTATTTACAGCGAAGAAAGAATATACCAATGAGGTAAGTCAATTGCCTTTAAACGATAACTTAAAAAACAGGAAATCATGAAAAAGTATTTACAATCAATCGCCTACATTATTTTCTTGATTAATTCATTTGTTGGATTAATATCAGCATTTATAAGTTATGAAAATCCTTTAAATATCTATGAGAACCCATTGGTTTGGATTGCCTTAGTTGGACTTAGTTTGGTTGTTTTATTGAAAGAAGCTTTGAACCTGCTCTTACATCAAAAAACGGAGCAACTTCAATTAGAAAAAGAAGGAATAGACCCATCAACAATAGATAAATATGAATGGTACAAAAAGTTCATAAAAAAATG
>JAESUF010000014.1 GCA_016763215.1 Flavobacteriaceae bacterium | reverse complement strand
GGGAGGATCATTATTTTCGATTAATGGCTTCTATGAGAATGTTGCGTATGAAAATTCCAATTGAGTTCACCTTGGAATATCTTGAAGAGGAAATATTAAAAACGGCAAAAACAATTCTACCTACCGAAAATATAAGAGTTAGATTTTCTGTATATAGAAAAGATGGAGGCTTTTATACTCCTGTGTCTAATGAAGTTGATTATCTCATCGAGGTCAAAAAAAATGAATATTTTGAGAAAAAAACCTATAAACTAGATTTATATAAAGACTTCTATTTATATTCAGGTCATTTGTCTACAATAAAATCAAATAATAAACTGACGCATACATTGGCTAGTATCTATGCAAGTGAAAATGAACTAGACAATTGCATTTTGATGAATGAACGCAAAGGAGTTGTTGAGGTAACCAATGGGAATATTTTTTTGGTAAAAGATAAAATTATAAAGACGCCGGCATTAACAGAAGGTTGTTTAAAAGGAGTTATTCGAGGGAAATTGATAGAGATTCTTTCTAAGAATTCTGAATATACTTTAGAAGAAACGGCAATAACTCCGTTTGAAATTCAAAAATCAGATGAAGTTTTTATTACCAATTCTATTATGGGAATTCAATCTGTGACCAATTATCGAAAAAAGGAGTTTTTAAATACGGTTGATGATAAGTTGAGGGCTAGTTTGAAAATTCTAGAAGTAACAGGGAAATAGTTAGTTCAAGTTAATATCACTTGGGGCATTGGCCCAAATTTTATACTCACCACCTTTTTGTAAAAGTTTATTCTTCCAGAGCGTCTTATTATCTACAGATAAAATATTTTCGAAATCATTTTCAGAAACAAACCATGAATTGTTTTCGAGTTCTTCTTCAAGTTGTTCTGTGCTCCAGCCAGAATATCCTAGAAAAAAACGAATGTCTGTACTCTTAATTTCATTTTCTTGTAAAAGTGTTTTTAAAGACAAGAAATTACCTCCCCAATAAATATTATTGCTAACTTTAATACTATCAGGAATAAGGTCTGGAACTTTATGAATAAAGTAAAGATTATCTTGCTCAACAGGACCACCTTGATAGACGATAAAAGAACACTCTATTTCAGGAATGATGTCTTGTATTGTAAACTTCAAAGGTCTATTTAAAATAAAACCAACAGAATTATTCGCATTATGCTCAGTCATTAGAATAATAGACCGATTGAAAGAATCATCATTTAAAATAGACGGTTCTGCAATTAGTAAATCTCCTTTATGTAGCTTTAATTCTGACAAATTGTTTTTTTTACTAAAAGTAACGAAAATAAATAACTAAAAAAACCCTCTTAAAAAGAGGGTTTTATATTTCGTTTGGTAACTTTTTAGTTTACTGCACTGCTAAAACCAGCTCCTGCTTTAAACTTTACTACATTCTTAGCAGCAATTTTAATTTCTGCACCAGTTTGTGGGTTTCTACCATTTCTTGCAGCTCTTTTAGAAACTGACCATGTTCCCCAACCAACTAAAGCAACTTTACCACCGTCTTTTAAAGTAGCAGTTACATTTCCTGTTAAAGATTCTAAAGCCGCTTTTGCTGCTGCTTTTGAGATTCCTGCGTCAGCAGCCATTGCATCGACTAAATCTGATTTGTTCATAATAAAATAGAATTTAAAATTAATTGATATTTTTTGCTTTAAAAGCTTAACAAATATAGACGGATTAGGGGCTTGTGCAAGTTTGCCCCACTAAAAAAGGGCATTTTGTTAATAAAAGATGTCAAATTGTTAATAAAGGGAAATTTTTACGCTAAAACCAGCCATGCAGTACTAACAAAGGCTTTAGAGCATTTTAGCATCTTCAGAAAATGAAAACCCATTTAAAAGACTCTTAGCATCTAATTTTTTCTTCCCAGAGACTTTAATTTCATCAAGAAAGATATAACCGCCATTAACACATACTTTAATGTCGCTTTTAGAGGTAATTACCTTTCCAGAGACATGTTGGTGTATCGCTTCTTCTTTTCGTACTTTATATAGCTTTAAACTAATTGCATCTCCATGATTGTGCATTTCTGACCATGCCGCAGGGAATGGATTTAGTCCTCTGATGTGGTTGTAGATGTTATCTAAAGAATCGGTCCAGTCAACTTTACAATTAGACTGATTTAGTTTTGGAGCATCTTTTAGCGCTATCTCTGGTTGTTTTTGTGTTTCTACAACTTCTTCTTTTATTAACTCGATAGTTTCTGAGACTAATGTAGCTCCTAAATTCATTAGTTTATCGTGTAATTCCCCAACAGTTTCATGGTCACCTATTTCAATTTCCTTTTGCTGAATTACTTCCCCTGTGTCAATTTTTTCATCAATAAAAAACGTAGTAACCCCAGTTTTCTTTTCTCCATTAATAATAGACCAATGAATTGGAGCAGCTCCTCTATATGCAGGTAATAATGACGCATGCAAATTGAAAGTACCATATTCTGGCATATTCCAAACTGCTTTTGGGAGCATTCTAAAAGCGACAACAACTTGAAGGGTTGCATTTAATGATTTCAATTCTTCTAAAAAAACAGGGTCTTTAAGATTTTTAGGTTGCAACAAATGTAAATTTTGAGAAGAGGCATATTTTTTAACTGCAGATTCGTTTAATTTCCTCCCTCTTCCTGCAGGTCTGTCTGGAGCAGTAATGACACCAACGACATTCAACTGATTTTCTATAACCTTTTTTAAAATTGCAACAGCAAAATCAGGGGTCCCCATAAAAACTATTCGCAAATCTCTCATTTTAGAAAAAATTTAGTGTCGTTAGTAATTCCAATAATGTCTTCAGACAAAAGTTGCCGCAAATGTATTAAAACATCTTCTGGATTTGCTTTGAGTGTTGTGATTATTTCTTGTTGAGATATTTTTTTCTGTTGTTTTATAAGCGCTACTAAATCGTCAATACTAAGAGTAGATTTTTTTCTTTTTTTAGAAAGACAAACATCACAAATACCACAAGCTTCTGTAGAAGATTCATCAAAATAATGTAATATTTGAATATTTCTACACACATGATTATTACGTATAAACTCAATGAGACTCTCCACTTTTTTTAATTGCTGTTGTACATAGTTCTGAATACTCTTTCCAATTCTATTAATTGTTAGATCATCTTCCCTTG
>JAESUF010000013.1 GCA_016763215.1 Flavobacteriaceae bacterium | reverse complement strand
TGCAAAAAGTGGATTGCCTTACGATGAAAATTTTGTTTCAAGATTAGCTTAATATTATTTGTTTTTTAACTCAGTTCTTTGTTGTGTGCAGTTTTATTTCATTTAGTCTCCTATTGCCATTTTATATTCAACTACCATTTCATTTCTTTTTTATTTGTGGTTAATCCCATTGAATCTAATTCACTATTGCTTAATATTCTTACTTCTAAACTGGTTACGGAAAATCGTGATTTTAAATGTGTATTTCTGCATTTCGAGAGCCTCAACAACGCATCATAAATCAGGTATAAATGCGTGTTATTTTTCTATAGTATTTGATTAGTTTTAGTGTGTTCGAAAAAGCCAGAACATCAACCTAACTATTTAATCGACTAAAATCCATTTTACCTAATACGCAGTGAATTGGTACATAATAGAGACCTTTTTATGCCTATAAGAATTCTATATCGCTAAAAACAGTAACTTAAACTATAAATAATATGTGTGCAAAAAAAGCAATCATCGTCTTTAGACATGGTGATAAAGATGACGACAAAAATGGCGTAACTGCAAAAAAGCCTCAGCATCTTGAAAACCTCCCAAGTAACAATTATTACAACAAAACATTAATAGAACCTGGTGTATCTGGTAAACCAATAGCTATTTATTACAGTGCTTTAACCGAATTGGGATACACAGAAGGAACATCTTTTGGAGTTACAATTCCACAACTTGTTAGTGATAAGAAATTAGCACCAATTAAACATGCATTTATTGTAAATCCAAAACCAGATGGTGCAAATGGAAATAGCTATATTACTTCTTATCCACTACTTACAGAACTTGTTAAAGACGATTCGTTTACATTCGGTTTTTATATTAAAGCAACTGACGTTACTAGTAAATTAAATCTAGATGATTACGAAGGTTCAATTCTAGTAGTTGGAACAGCAGGGGTGCTCGCTGAAGAAGGATGTAATTTCACCGGAGATCCTAAGGTTTGTAATGATCCCGAAAAATGTGATAAATATGGTAACGGTATCGATTCTATTATATGTCATTTAGACGGAGAATACGGAGGAAATGCCACAAAGCCACATAGAGGCAAAGATATTTATGTCTATAGTAAAGAGGATCAGCTAGAAAAATACATTCAAGATCCAGATACTCAAACATACAGTTAAAATTAGAAGATAGACTTAATAGTTTAGTGTCTTAATAAAAAAATCGTTGCAAATGCAATACTTTAAGATGCACGAGTAATTAAATCGGTTAAAAAATCGGTATTGCCATAGTAAAACTCCAATGGGTAATATTTCAATACCGATTTTTATTTCTACGTGTCATCTATGAGCTTGTGTACAATGTTGGTGCAACTAACGTAGCCAGCCGGAGGCGGCTATGATTGGTTACAGGTTGTTGTGGTGTCGTTTTATTTTAAGTCATACAAGTTTTTATTGTCAAATTCTCCTTTCTCTGGTGCTCTATAACCACCCCCGATTTGACAATTATTTGCTTCAGCCCACAAAATTATTTCGTCCATCAAAATATCTGCATTTTTTCTAGCCAGTTTTGTGCCATCTGCACTTTCAATTGCGAAATTGAATAGCCAGCATTCTTCATTGTCATGTTTGTCGGTCATCCTTTTAAATATTTGTATTTCAATGCAGCACAACGGTCTCGGCTATGAGTTGTTAAGTGGGTTAGCACGAACCTTTGCAAGTACACACCAAACTGAAAACCCGCGAGGATTTTCGTAAGTAAGCTGGCACTAGCAATTAATTATACACGGTGTTCTGCGCAGTTTTTATTTTTTTTGTTTAAGATTAAATTCAATATTCCATTTTTTCACATATTCTTTTAAACTTCCTAACCCAACTTCAGCTCTTCGTTTGTCAACAAATTCAGGTTTTGTAAGTTTATATAATTCCCATTTTTTTGTTTCTCTGTTTTGAGATATTTGAGAACCATATTTTTGTGGTTTGCCGTCTATCATTAATATCCTGTCTTCCATTAAAGCAATGTTGCTTTTACTTAAGTCTCCATTTTTTGCAGCTTTTTTTAATAAAGGAAAATACTTCTTTCGATTTGTATTATCTGCATGTTGAAAAACTAACCAAATCGCACTCATCTGTTTTCTAGAGACTTCCTTTGTTGTTGGCATTCCACAATTTTCAATTAAACTAACAACTTTGATTAAATTTTGTTTGTCAATTTTTGGATCTAAATCACTGTGGTTTCCACTTAATCTCATATTTTGATCAAGCGAATAAATTTCTTCTAATAATTCAGCTTTTTTTTCGCAATCAGTATCAATTATATTTATTGGCGGTTCATAATTATATGCTTGCCTTAGTTTTTCTAAAAATTGTTTATCAATATCATTGGCTTCTCTTAAAATCATTTCTTTAATAATTCCATTTTTGTCAATGTATCTATCTGTAGTCCATTTTTCTTGATTAGGAATTTTTTGAATAGAATCAAGAGTTAGTATCGTTCCATTCTCATTTTTATAAGTAATTTTTTTAAAATCAATTACCTCTTTATTTTTCGCTCTTTCAATTAATTCGTTTTGACTTAATTTAGTTAGTTTTTCAGGAACATATTTTTGTTTTCCATTACAAGAAATCAAAAAGATTATAAGTAAGCTAAATGTGTAATTTTTTAAATTCATTTTGTTGGTTTGTTAATTGCGTAGAATGGTTTTGGCTATGAGTAGTTGCGTGGGTTAGCATACAACTTTGCAAGTACATACAAAACTGAAAACTCCGCAGAGATTTTCAGAGAAAGCGATCGCATGCAATTACTTATAGCCATTGTTAGATGCAGTTTTTTCTATCTTAAATGGTGTTCTCTTATTATTTCAGCATAATGTTGGTGTTTCAATTTTTGTTTAAAGATAACAATTGTTTTATAGTTTGACTTGCCTTTTTCCTTCCCTACACACAATTCTTGCTCTTATGCCTAAAGATCTAGTTCTTAAGACATTTTATTAATATTCTGCTTGCTGTTTTCTAAACTTTGAATTGTAATCAAAAATAAAATATTCGATTGAGTAGCTACAATTAGTTCTTTTGGTTATAAAGGCGGAATCCGAAAAGCCTGTTTTAAATAGAGTAGGATTATTAAATATGAATATATTATGGATCATTTAATTAAAGAAATTGAAGAATCAATTAAATCTCGGTCATTATCATCTAACGATGCCAATTATGGGAGTTCTGTAGATAAAGCAGATGTTGTGTATCAAGCGACTAGGAATAATGCAGTTCTTCAGGGGCAGTCTAATCCTGAAAATGCAGTCAGTACTTTTGGGATTCTTTTAGCGCAAATTAGTGAACGAGATGGACTGACAGATGGCTATTGGATTTCATTTGGTGCAGGTACTCAATCATTATCTTATAATTGTCAAGATAATAAAAATATTTATAAAGGAGGTATATTTTGGGTAGTGGGGAATAGATTAGGTGCTGTTTGGGTACCAAATAACCTTTAATACAATAAATGAAATTCTTAATAAAAGACTGTAAGTGACTTAAAAATGTATTAATACCTTACAGTTTTTTATTTAATTTATGTTATTCTCTTTGTTGATTGTAAGTTAGGAATAGTTGTTTTATTTGCGAACTCTTTTTCGAAGCATGATCCGTTCTGAATCATTGGAAATGTTATAGGTAGCGTTTCTTTCGCCATTCCGTGATGAACTTTTTAACCAACAGTTGTTTTTATTTTGTTGAAGGTAGAGAGGGTTACCAAACGTGCTTTATTCAGTTAGTATTTGTTTCCATTTGTCTGACTCGGCAAATTCTTTTACAACACAATTCCGTTCTTTTAATAATTGGGTCATGTATTTTTTTAGGAATATTTCGTCTGCAAGTTTACCTAAAATACCTAATGGTGATTTGTAATTGAAAATACCTGTCATTAAAGTTCCGCCGTTCAATTCCGAAAAGTGATGTTCGTGCTTAAACTCCTTAAAAGCTCCTTCCTGCATTTCGTCTACAAAGTAATTAGGTTTATCAAATTCTGTGATTTTTGAGGTTAATTCTTGATAAACTCTAAAATGTTTCGCTCTCCAAGTAACGCTTTCATTCATTCCGATTAAACCACTCCTTTTTCCAGCAATAGCTTCTTCATTGGTTTGTTCTGTGGATATTTTATGCAAATCGATACTTCGAGAAAGGTCAAAAACAATT
>JAESUF010000112.1 GCA_016763215.1 Flavobacteriaceae bacterium | reverse complement strand
TGTTAACACGAATGCTATACATCACTTAAGCGGGTGCAAATATAATTTTTTTTTAAATTTATGGAAAGAAAAATTTATATTAATTTATCTAATGAGTCTACAGCTACAAAGCGTTCTGCTGTGAAACCTTCCGCATGGTCTACGCCTATTAATCGTCCTAAATCTCTTGCTCTGTATTCAATGCTGTCGGTAAAATTCTTACTGGTAATAGGCGTCTGAGGTTCAGCGCTTTTCGGATCAAAAAACTGTGAACTATACGCCATTACTGAATCTATTTTCTGATCCATAAACCCAGTAACGTCCACTACAAAATCGGGTTCTATGTTTTTCCACTGAATATAGTGATACACCAATTTTGGTCGCCATTTTTCTTGTTGTACACCTTCTAACTCAGTTTCAACCTTCTGAAGTCCGCTTAAAAAGCAAGCGTCAGAAACCAGTTTACTTCCTTTTCCATGGTCTATATGTCGATCATCAACAGCATTACACAAAACTATTTCTGGCTGGTATTTTCGAATCATACGAATTACTTCAAGTTGATGCTCTCTATCATTTGTAAAAAAACCATCAGCAAAGCCTAAGTTTTCCCGTACAGAAACACCTAAAATATCCGCTGCATTCGAAGCCTCAATTTTACGCAATTCAGCAGACCCTCTTGTTCCAAGCTCTCCTCTAGTAAGATCTACAACACCGACTTTTTTTCCTAAAGAAATTTCTTTTGCTATTGTACCTGCTGCACCTAACTCAACATCATCTGGATGGGCACCAAAGGCTAGTATATCTAACTTCATATCTTGACTTTCTCTAATCTAGTTTACTTATATTACTTATTGAATCTTAATAGGGATATTGTTTTCATTCTCTTTTAGATAACTTAAAAGATAATCTCTTAAGTCTTTATCGTTTTCCATTGATTCGAATAAAGATTTACGGATTACTTTTAATGAATCTTGTATACCCGCACCAACCTTCTGGATAGACTCTTTTTGGTACTTATCCATATTCGTTATAAATTTTGCTTCAGGTTGATCAACTTGCATTAATCTACTAAAAATAGCATCAAAAATGATAGCCTCCAGTAATGTATAATCCTTATTATTATTTGGTTTCTCTTGACCGTTTATCCCTATACAAATTTTTGTACCGAATTTATTACCATGCTTTTCAGTTAAGAAAAACTTAGAAGCAATATTCATTAACTCATCTTTCGAATATTCATTCTTTACATTATGGAGTAAATCACTGAAATTTTTAATAAAATCTTTCTTATTTAACTCTTTCTTAAAGAATTTTTTAGCTTGGATTGTATCAGGAAGAATTTTATTAATGGAATCAATATTGACCCTATTCTTTAACAAGTAATCAAAACGTCTTGAATATTTGCTAATTTTAGCGTTTATACTGTCATCATTTTTCTCAATATAAGAAATTGAAGCATAATCAAGCATCTTCCCTTCATATTCTACTTTACCAAATTTTATATCAGTATATTTTTCTATTTCTAATTCACTTTTTTCAGATTTTTTACAATTACTTAATAAAATCAGAAATAATAAAAAGGCTATTTTTTTCATTTAGGTTTGTTTTGCTTTTGAATTGTAGAACGCTGAATCTAATAAAAAATTATTTCACTATTTGTTTTAAAGCCTGTTCAATATCTGCAATCAAATCTTCAGGCTCTTCTATTCCTATTGAAAAACGAATCAATCCATCTTTTATTCCTTGATTATCTCTTTCTTCAGGTGATAACAAAGCATGAGATGTTTGTGCTGGGTTTAACATTGTGCTTTCAATTCCTGCCAAGCTCATAGAGGGCTTTATTAGCTCTAAATTATTTTGAAATTCCATCACATCAATTCCGTCTTCTAATTCAAAAGACAGCATCCCTCCAAAAGATCGCATCTGTTTTTTTGCCAGTTCATACTCTGGATGTGATTTCAATCCCGGATAATACACCTGAGCAATGTTTTCATTTTCTTCTAAATATTTAGCCATTACCAGCGCATTTTTACTTTGCTCTTTCACACGGAGGTTCAACGTTTTTAAACTACGCTCAAGCATCCAAACAGTGAAATCACTTAGACTCCCACCCAAGTTTTTAGCAATATTCCAAATGATGTCTATATTTTTATTTGACGCTGCCACGGCACCTGCTAAAATATCCGAGTGACCTCCCATATATTTTGTTGCAGAATGAATCATAATATCAATCCCAAAATCAATTGGATTTTGATTGATTGGAGTCGCAAATGTATTATCAATCATTGAAATGATTCCTTTCGACTTTGCCAGGTTTGAAATTGCCTTCATATCGGTAATTGTCAATAAAGGATTCGAAGGTGTTTCTATATACAATACTTTCGTATTCGATTTAATCAACGATTCAAAATCTTCAACGGCTAAACTCTTTGTAAATGAATATTCAATTCCGAACTTATTACACTCTTCAACAATAAAATTATAGGTACCTCCATAAAGAGTTTGCTGAAGTATAATATGGTCTCCTTTGTGTAAAAAAGCAAGGAGTGTTGTACTTACAGCAGCCATTCCTGAACCAAAAATAAGTGCATTTTCTGTTTTTTCTAATGCTGCAATCTTCTTGCATAACATCTCTTGATTGGGCGTATTAAAATAACGCGGATATCGTTTAACATCTACTCCATCAAAAGCATAAGAAGTGGACATGTAAATTGGAGAAATAGCTCCTTTAAACTGCTCATCTTTTATCTCACCAATATGAGTGCAAATCGTATTGATTCCTAGTTTTTTTGAATCTTTCATTTCAGAAATAATTAAGTAACGAATTTACAAAAGAAACTTTATACCTGTACTGATTTCCATTTTCCTTTTCGGAACCATATAATTCCGATGATAGCAATCATTACTTCGGCCAATGTAATCGCCCAAAATACTCCAGTTGGTCCAAACTCTAGAATAACAGCCATTAAATAAGCAAACGGTAATTGGAATAACCAGAAGCAAATGAAATTAATTATTGTTGGTGTCATAGTATCTCCAGATCCATTAAATGATTGAATAACGACCATTCCATAGGCATAGCCGATGTATCCAACCGCCATAATTTGTAAACATAAAGTTCCGTATTTTACTACATCAGGCTCATCACTAAACCATCCTAAAAAAGTAGATGCAAATACTATGTATATAACAGAAACGATTCCCATAAAAATAGCACAATACTTACTAGTTTTCCAAACAGAAGATTCAGCTCTGTCGGGCTTTTGAGCGCCTAAATTTTGTCCAACTAATGTTGCAGCGGCATTACTCATTCCCCAAGCTGGCATTAAAGTAAACATCATAATACGAATAGCAATGGTATATCCTGCTAATACTTCACTCCCAAATGTTGCCATGATAAGCATTAAAACAACCCAACTTGAAGTACCAATTAAAAATTGACCAATACCTCCTATAGAAACCTTGATTAGATTGAAAAGGACCTTTGTTCGTATCACTAAATCTTTTGCTGCTATTTTAATATAAGAACTCCCTTTAAATAGTATAATTAATTGAGCCAATACCGCAACACCTCTTCCTGTGGTTGTTGCAATTGCTGCTCCTTCTACTCCATAGGCTGGAATAGGCCCCAATCCAAAAATAAAGATTGGATCTAGTATAATGTTTAATCCATTTGATAAGATTAGAGTCCACATAGCAATAGAAGCATTCCCTGCTCCTCTAAAAATTGCATTGATTAAGAAAAGTAACATCACCGTGATGTTTCCTCCTAATAATACTTGAGTATAGCCATAGCCTTCTTCTATCAATTCTTTGCTACCTCCCATAAGACCTAAAATCTCTTTGGGAAATAGGACCCTCCGTCTGGCGCGCGAAGCCGGTGGCTGGGATTTGGTGAAGTTGGAGGTCCTGGGCGATCACAAAACTCTTTATCCC
>JAESUF010000111.1 GCA_016763215.1 Flavobacteriaceae bacterium | reverse complement strand
TTAGAGAAAAAATAAATTGTACAGTTGATGAAAGTTGGAGGGTAGTTTTTTAAAATTTACCTCAAACAATCTATAAAATCAAACAATCTGTTGCCAGGAGAATAAAAGGAAGTAAATCACCTACCCCTTCAGCACAGCACTATCAGCAAAGAATCCGGATTGAATCCATGTTTCTTTCCAAATGGTCCAAAAGGATTGGAGTTTTGTTTCTTCTTGTGCAAATTTTTCTGCTATAAAATCTAGCGCTTCACGTACGCTTTTCCCTAATTGTAATTGTTTCAAGAAATGATATTGTGCAGATTGTAAATCAAATAGAGCAATCCGATAATTATGTCGTTGTCTCACAATGGCAGAATAACTTTGCTGTAATGCTGGAAAATCGGGCTGTTCCTCATTTACAAAGGCACTATAAAACGGTCGAACAGGAAAACGAAATTCAAACAATTCAATTACAGATACCAAACAGAGATTTTCTTCTTTGGTTTCCATAGTAGCAAGCGCATATTTAGATGTATCTTCTTGATCAAACAAGGTATTCACAGAAAATTCAAATTTCGCCAATTCAATCATAAAATCTGGCCAATCTTCTTTTACTTCTTCATGTATATCTGGTCGAGTGGTCTCTAAAAAATTGGCAAACTTTGCTCCTAGACCGCTTAAATTATAGTTCGATGATGGATACATCTCGAGATAGGTATCTGCAAAACCTTCAAACAATTCTTCACCCAAAGCATACTCCAAAGCACTAAATACTTTAGACATACAATCTCTTAATCGAGCAATATAACTTCTTTGGTATATGGCCAAATGGTCACGAGCCGACAAACGTTTGGAGTCACAGACAAGATCTTCTACCAAAACACTTTTTTGAACACCTGATTTTTCAGCAGAAACCATTCCATAAGGATCGAGTAACTGCTGCTGCATCCACGATTGAAAATTTGACAATTTTACGACTGACTTCTCCTCCATCTTTAACTCTCTTCGTGAATAAATTCTGGTTTTACCACATGAATTGGATTGGAAACTGCCTGAACCGACTGTATCGGAGTGGCTTCTAAATCAACTCCTTTAAAAGTACCTTGCATAAAGTTCTTTGCCTTTTGCAATTCTGCAAAGTACACATCAAATTCAGGGATATCTCCATCCCATTCTAATAAGGTTGAGACACCTCCCGATTTCTGCCAGGCCAAACGAAAAAGTTCCCATACTTGATCTGTTACATTTCTATCATGGGTGTCAACAATATAGTTTCCGCAATGCTGATGTCCCGCTAAATGCATTTGCACAACATTTTCAAAGGGAATCCCCTCGAGATACTCAACAGGGCTAAAATCATTATTAAAGGCTGAAACAAAGACATTATTAACATCCAACAACAAACCGCATTCTGTTTCTTCGGTCATGTATCGTAAAAAATCCCATTCAGTAATAGTCGAATGTTTAAAAGAAGCATAGGTACTTGGATTCTCTATAATTAATGGTCGCTCTAAATAATCCTGTACTTTTTTAATCCGGTCGCACACATGCTTTAACGATTCTTCATTGAGAGGAACGGGAAGTAAATCATGAGAGTTCACAGAAAGCACACCTGTCCAACATAAGTGATCACTTACCCACACGGGGTTGATCTCATCAGCCAGCGCCTTGAGTTTCTTCAAGTACTCAAAATTTAAAGGGTCTGTACTTCCAATAGACATCGATACCCCATGCATAACCACAGGGTATCGTTCTTTAATTTGTTGCAATACGTGCTTTGGACGCCCATAGGAGTCCATGAAATTTTCAGAAATTATTTCAAACCAATCAACTTCGGGCTCTTCTTTCAATATATGATTGAAATGTTGCGTTCTTAACCCAAGTCCAAGTCCGAGGTTGGGAAGACCTAATCGTTGTTTTTTTGTCTGCATTCTTTATAAAAGAAACGAATTTAATTAATCGCAATCACAATTACCCATTGTTTTGCTCATTTCGTCTGCACTTTTCGTTTGAAACTTCTCTTGTCGTGCTTGTTGTTGTTTTGCTTTTTCTTCAGCATTAAAAGCATAAGAGCAATAACGCGGACCACTTTGTCCACAAGATTCATAGCCTCCACGTGCTTCTGCAAATACTGAAGTAGGCCCATATTCCTGTCCTTCCGGAGGAAGTCCATAGGTCTTTCCTTGTGTTTTCATTCTGTCTTCAAAAAGCTTGCGTGCCAGTAGCCATACACTAGTTCCTTTGTTAGGCCCTTGTACAATAAAACGAGAAGCCATAATTGGTGTTCCGCAACTTCCTTGAAAACGGCAATCGTTCTCTCCTGGATGGCAAAACTCTTTTGTTGTACCAAACAAACCACAACCACCTTGTCCTTTACATTCGTTTAAGACATGACATGGGTGATTTACTGTTGCGCAATCTCCTTGTCCGGCACAATCATTTTCTCCAGAGTATCCGTGACCTTTACACGTATTTAACCCCATACATGTATGCAATTCCATTGGTGGGAGTAATTGTTCTATTTTTGTTGTTTCTGACATGTTTTTTGTTTTAATTTAATAAATACGTCTCTTATTGTTTCGGGATTAATGGCTCATTTGCCTTTACACTGTAATCCAATCCTACATCTGGAAGTGCTTCCAAATAGGTGGTATCGGTAATTAACCATTCCCAAGTACTTGACAATTTTCCTAATTTAGTCGCCATCGTTACCATTTGTTCTTTTGGACTTTGTACGGTGTCTAATGAAAAATCATAAAACTCAAAGCCTAAAGAACCTTGGTATAAAACACCTTCTTTTGTATACGACTCCTTATTAATGCCATTCCCAAACTCACTCAATAACCATATCATAGATTTATGAATTCCATACATGAATACATTAAACTGTGTCGATTTATCTGAGTGGTAACAGGTTTCTACCATAAGAATAATATAGGTAAACATTGCATTTCCTAATTCAGCAATCAATTTCAATACTTCATTATCCGTATAATCTGCCACTTTCGCATTATCGGCTTGATTGTAAACAAAAAGATCAAAAAAGTCCAATCCATGATTTGCAAACTTCTCTTCATAATGCCCTCCTAAACTATAGGCTTCCATGAACTTCGCGAAATGCGACAATTCTTTTTTCTCAGGATCATCATAATCTTCTGGAGTAAATATTACTTCTCCATCAACAACAGGTAAAGGAACAGGCATTCCATTTTCATCAAATTCTAATTGAGTTCCTCCTTGATGTCCTTCTCCTTGCTCTATTATTTCATTTAATGCATCTACTGCTGTAGCACTGTTAACAACGCCCAAAAGCCCTTTACTATCTTCTTCGCTAGTAAAATGCGGTTTGTGGTCGCGGTCGTAGTACACAGTATTGATTGAATTCTGTGAATAGAATGGCTGATCAGGTAATAATTGTGGTCTGTCTATATCATAACTTCCACCATATTTATTCTCAATATAGTCGATAATCATATCATAAAACTCTCCAATGGTTGTGTATTTTATAACTCTTAAGGTCTCTTTTTTTCCTACCTTAAATACATTAGGGCTTTCAATTTGTAAAAAAGTTTTCAATTGTTGCATTGAAAGCTTTCCTAGGTTGATAGGAAATTCGGGTTGATGTCCGTCTAATTGTGTAGGAAAACTCAATCCAGAGGCTATATCGATCAATGGTGGTGGACCAATGATTGCTTGATTGACATTACTCGACAAAGAAAGGTGTAGCATTTCTTCAATAACAACACTCATAATTAATGCCGCCGTTTTATTCGCATAGACCAATACATCTACAGTTAGTTCTTCTGCTGTCGCTTTTACGTTCTCAACATCTTTTGGCAACGCAGCAACGATTTTGTTATAAATATCATCTTCTCCCGGAGAACGATTGATCGAATAATACGTTGACAAATAGGTAGGAATCGTTGCAAGTTCTAGAGCGATTGCCTGCGTCATTGCTTCCGCAAAATTTTCATCGTTGACAACCTCTTTAGGAATGGTAAATAACTTTTTGATTGATTTAAGATCTTGCATAAATTTTTCAGTTTACAGTTTATAATTACTCATTTTACAAAGGGTATAAATGAGTTCCCGTAAATCTATTCATTAGTTACTGAAAGAAAAATAGGTATAAATACTTGATTTACGGTTTGTCACAGAGCCTATTCGATTCTGAAGATTAAAAGAAAAGCTCTTGATGTGGTAGAACTATCTTCTCAAAAAAAACTCCAAATGCATTTTGTGCAAAAAATCATTTTATACATTTACCTCATGGGAAAGAAAATTATTTATGTAGTATTAATTGTCATTGGAGGTATCTTACAACTAAGTAGTATTACGGGCATTTCTGGTATCTTAAAAATTGCCTTCTCTGATAATGATTCCGCATTTAAAATAGGTTATTTTATTACTTACATCGTATTTATTATTCTAGGCATTTATCTCGTACGTTGGGGTTTTAGAAAATTAAATCCTCCAAAAGAAAAAGACTCAATTGATGATATTGGTCACAATTAAAATCGAATAAAAAACAAATTTCGTACACTTTCAATTCCCTAATTAATAGCTTATCATGATAGTTTCACCCTAATAATATAGGGTTTCAAGCAATCAATGCCATTTTGTTTTTCTTCTTTACCCATCAAAGGTATTTTTGTGGTACTCAACACAATACCTTACTTATGAAAAAACATTTTTTCTTTAGAAATGAGGATAGTATATCTGTTGGTTGTACTTTCTAGGTAACAAAGATGACTTATTCTATTTGTTTTTTATTCGATTTTAATTGTGACCAATATCATCAATTGAG